>LJCR01000903.1 GCA_001399705.1 Kouleothrix aurantiaca | reverse complement strand
CGCCCCACACCAGCTGCGCGAAGATCGCGCCGGTGACGGTGGCGAGGATGCAGAACACAAAGCCCACTTCGGCTGCGGCAACTGCGCTGGCGTCGTGGGCGGGGGAGCGCCGCCACAGGTACAGGGCGCTATAAAGTGCCGAAACAGTAAACGCCACCGAGGTGACCCACGCGGTGGGCACGTGCATGATGATGATGCGCCCGGCGTCGCCCAGCCCGATGTACTGGGGCACGACGAGGAACATGGCCACGACGACGCCGGCGATCCAAAGCCCCAGGAAGAGCTTGGCGGCCTGCGCGAGCGGCGTTGTCAAAGCCATCGCGACCTCTTTTCTAGGCTTCTGTGCGCGCTATTATGGCAGTCGGTATGATACTACGTTTGGTTTTGATGAGCAAACGATGAGACAGGCGGGCGATGCGCTGCTGCCAGCACCTCAACACCACTCCTCCAGTGCAGCAAACGCATCACCCGAGCGTGAGTGTAGGGCGCGGCTCTCGGCCCGCTCTCGAATGCGCGGGCGCGCGCCAAACCTGCGCGACATGCCCGGCTTACTGGCTTTCGAGCCAGTCGGCCAGGGCGGCGAGCGAGGGCACGGTGTGCAGCGGCGTGGGGTCGCCCGGCGCGCGGGTTTCGTCCAGGCGGTTGACCCACACCGCCGGGATGTTCAGCTCGTTGCAGGGCCGAATGTCGTGAAACAGGCTTTGCGCGGCGTGCAGCCAGCGCCGCCCGCCAATGCGCTCGCGTGCCGCCTCAAAGTGGGCGTGGCCGGGCTTGTAGCTGCGCACCTGCTCGGCCGTCACAATCAGCTCAAACGGCGCGCTGAAGTGCTGGAGCGTGCCGGCCAGCAGGTCGTCGTCGACATTCGAAAGAATACCGAGGGTGTAGCCAGCAGATGCCAGCCGCTGCAAGGCCACGTCGGTATCAGCGAACGGAGGCCAACCCGGTACGCTGGCGGCAAAGCGTTCGGCCGCCGCTGCGTCCATTTCCCAACCAACAAACTCGGCCACGCGCAGCGCAGTTTCGGCCAGCACAGCGCGGTAGGAACGGAATGACTCGGCCTGGACCTGTGGTTCGACCTCGTGGTAAATGCCCAGCACGCGCTCGGCATCCAGCTCCAGCTCGTCGGCCACGCCTGCCGCGCTGGCTTCGTCCAGAAAGGCGCGCGAAATACCGCGTCGCCAGTCGATCAACGTCCCATAGCAGTCGAACGTAATACTATCGTAGGGTGCAGGCATGCTCGCTCCTTTCGCGTGTCGGCACCTATTATAGCCGCATGCGGGCGGCTATGTTCTTGCAAGAACGACGGATGGCTGCGTCAAGCGGTCGCATCTGGTCGTCTAAACAGCACGGCGCACGCGCCGCAGATATACGGAGAAAGGCACATCCTGGCTATGCAATCGCAAATCGAGCGCGACCGCCAGCGCGAGCTGAATCGCATGAAGTGGTTCGCCACCGGCCTGCTGGCGCTGGTGGCCGTGATTTTCGTGGTCGCGCGCCTGTTCGAGCGGCAGTACCCGTGGGTTGGCTTTGTGCGCGCCTTTGCCGAGGCGGCCATGGTTGGCGCGCTGGCCGACTGGTTCGCCGTCACGGCGTTGTTCCGCCACCCGCTGGGCCTGCCCATCCCGCACACCGCGATTATTCCGCGCCGCAAAGACAGCATTGGCGCGAGCATCGGGCGCTTTGTCGCCGACAATTTTCTCTCGGAAGAAGTGCTGGTGGGCCGCCTGCGCGGGCAGCATGTGGTCGAGCGCGTGGCGGTGGCGCTGAGCGAAACCGACCTCAAGCAACAGATTGCCCGCCACGCCGCCACTGCGCTGCACAACGCCCTGCGCCTCGTCAACGACGCCGACCTGCAGGCGCTGGTCGAGCACACCGTGGTGACGCGGGTGCGCGGCGTGCAGCCCGCGCCGCTGCTGGGCCGTGGGCTGGCGGCGGTGCTGGCCGGCCGGCGGCAGACCGAGCTGGTGCACGAGCTGGTGAACCTGACCGGCCGGCTGCTCGATGAGAATAAAGAAGCGATCCGCGTGAAGATCAGCAAGGAAACGCCCTGGTGGCTGCCGCGCTCAGTCGATACGCACATCGCCGAGCGGCTGTTTGAAACGATCGAGACCACACTCGCTGCAGTGCGCGCCGACCCGAACCACCCATTTCACGAGCGCTTCAACACGCTGCTGTATAGCTTCATCGAGCGCCTGCAGCACGACCCCGAGACCATCGCGCGCGGCGAGGCGCTCAAGGATGATCTGCTGGCGAACCCGATTGTGCGCGATTTTTCGGCGTCGCTCTGGCTCGACATCAAGGCCGCGCTGATGGCGCAGAGCGAGCGCCCCGACTCGACGCTGCGGCGCGCAATCGGGCGCGGCGTGCAGCAGTTTGGCGGGCTATTACAGCGCGACGAGGCACTGGCCCTGCGCGTCGAGCGCCTGGTTGAGCGCGTGGTGGTGTACGCCAGCCAGGAGTACCGCCACCAGTTCGGCCACCTGATCGCCC
>LJCR01000900.1 GCA_001399705.1 Kouleothrix aurantiaca | reverse complement strand
GCGCTCTCGCAGGCACTGCTCGGCATCGCCGCTAACGCCTGGACGAGCTGGATGAGCGATCTGGTGCCGCCGCGCCAGCGCGGGCGCTACTTTGGCACGCGCAACACGATCACCAGCATTACGGCTATGGGCGCGGCCTGGCTGGCCGGGCGCGGCGTCGATTATTATCGCGCGGCCGGCAGCCCGGCCACTGGCTACGCGCTGATTTTTGCGGTTGCGGTGGTGGCCGCGCTGGTGGGCGCGTTCCTGCTCACGCTCAAGCCCGAGCCAACGATCCGCCGCACGCCGCGCGTGCAGATCGCCGCGCTCTTCACCGCGCCGGTGCGCCACCGCTCGTTTCGTGCGCTCTCGCTGGCGTCGGCGGGCTGGGCAGTTGCGATTGGTGTTTCTGCGCCGTTCTTTAACGCCTATGGCCTGCAAACACTGAAACTCTCGTTTGCCTCGCTGGCGATCTTCTCGATTGTGACCAGCGCGGTGGCGCTCGTGACCCAGCCAATGATCGGTCGTTTGCAGGACCGCTACGGCGACAAGCGCGTCATGATTGTCTCGGTGATCGGCACTATTCTGCTGCCGTGGGGTTGGGTGTTTGCCACGCCAACCTTCCTGCTGCCGCTCTGGCTGAACGCGGCCGGCTCAGGTATTTTCTGGCCGGGCATTACGCAAGGCTGGATGAACCTGGTGATGGAGCGCGCCCCGAGCGAGAATCGCGGTGCTTACGTGGCCTCGTTTGGCGCAATGACTGGCCTGGGAACGTTTATTGCTAGTCTGCTTGGTGGCGCAATCGCTACGGCGCTAAACGGCACGCTTATTCACTTCGGGCCATTCATACTCAATCACTACGCGCTGCTTTTTATTGTAAGCAGTTTTGGCCGTTCGATCATGGCACTTGTGTTTGCACGCAAGCTCTAGCCTTGGCCGTGCTGTTACAAATTGCGAGAACTTGTTAATGGAACGCCAATAATTCAAGGCTTTCTTAGCGAGACCACTGTGTTACAATAGCGCAAGCGATAGCAGGAATGCGGAGGAACTATGCGGCGCAATCACGGCCGCGCGACTGAAGAGGTCGGCGGGTGGGGGCAACTCACAGCACGGCACAGCTCACAATCGTATGCACGCGGGGCGCTGATCTACACCCCCGAGCAGCCGGCCGATGATGTTGTGCTATTAAGCAGCGGGCAGCTTGCGCTGCACCTGATTTCCGACGAAGGCCGCGCCCTGACGCTGCGCGTGGTCGATCCCGGCCAGCTCTGCGGCCAGATCGCGCTCGCGCCCGGTGGCAACTACGATACATACGCCGAGGCGCTTACGCCGGTGACGCTGTATCGCATCCCGCGCGCCGAAGTGCATGCGCTGATTGCGCAGCATCCCGACCTTGGCATGGCGCTGCTGGAAGAGCTGCTGAACCACCGCCAGACGGCCAGTCACGTCTTCGACGAAGTTGCCTTTAAGTCGGTGCCGGCGCGCCTCGCGACGCTGCTGCTCGATCTGGCGCAGCGCGACGGCGATGCCGACCAGTCGCGCGTGGCGCGGCGCAGCCACCGCCAGCTGGCCGAGCGCATCAACGCCTACCGCGAAACCGTCACAAAGGTCATCAATCAGTTCCGCGCGGCGCGCCTGCTGGAGATCGACCGCTCGTTTATTACGCTGCTCAATCCGCGTGGGCTGGAAGAACTGGCTCAGGGCTAGTTCGCTTCCCAATCGGCAAACCAAAGCTCGAAGGCAGCTGCCTTCGAGCTTTTTTATTCCTCGCGCACAACTGCTCCACTGTGAACAGCCAGACGCACCTGTTCCAGCGCGCCAATGTCGGCCAGCGGGTCGCCCGCTACGGCGAACAAGTCGGCCGCCATGCCCGGGCGAAGCGTGCCGATTTGGTTGGAAAGACCGCAGGCGGCTGCCGCAGCGCTGGTGCTCGCCACAATCGCCTGCATCGGGCCCAGCCCCGCCGCGATCCAGTGGCGCAGTTCCGCCATCGGCATGCCGAGCGCGATCCCCGGATTGCCATAATCGTCACCCAGCGTGAGCTGCCCGCCGGCCGCCACAAAGCGCCGCAGGTTATCGTACATCACCGGCAGCACCGTGCGCCGCCACTCGCCCAGGTTGCCGCGCTCGGCAGCCAGCCCTTCGTACACCGCAATCGTGGGCGACATCGCCACCCCGCGCGCGACCATCTGCGCAATCAGCTCGTCGGGCATGCGGTCGCGCGGCATGTGCGCCGCATCGGTGATGCCGTTTGCCACAGCGCGGCGCAGCCCGGCCGCCCGGTCGACATGGGCCGCGACACGCGCGCCGCGCGCCGCCGCCACTGCAGTAATCGCCTGAATCTCCGCATCGGAAAGCTCGGGCCAGCTCACGTCGGTGCGCCCGCTCACCGCAATCTTGAGCACGTCCGCGCCAGCGTCCAGCAGCGCGCTGGCCTGCGCGCGGGCGTCGTCGGGGCCGCGCACCGCCACGATTTGGTCGCCCATGCCGTCAACCGGGATCGGGTGGCCGCCC
>LJCR01000901.1 GCA_001399705.1 Kouleothrix aurantiaca | reverse complement strand
ACCATGCGCGATATTGCGATTATTGGCACGCCGGTCGATCTGGGCGCGGGCCGGCGCGGGGTGGATCTGGGGCCGGGCGCGATTCGCTACGCCGGCCTGAAAGAGCGCCTGGAAGAGCTGGGCTACCGCGTGCGCGACAAGGGCAACGTGGCGGTGCCGCTGGCCGAGCAGCTTGAGCTGCCCGCTGCCGGCGAGAAGCTGCGCTACCTCGACGCGATCACCGAGATCAACATTCAGCTCGCCCGCGAAGTGCAGGCCGCAGTGGCAGATGGCGCGTTTCCGCTCATCCTGGGCGGCGACCACAGCCTGTCGATTGGGTCGATCAGCGGCGTGGCGCGCGGCCGGCGCATCGGCGTGATCTGGGTGGACGCGCACGGCGATTTCAACACGCCCGAAACCACGCCCTCGGGCAACATCCACGGCATGAGCGTCGCCGCGCTGACCGGGCGTGGCAACCCGCGCCTGGCGAGCCTGCTGGGCGGCGGGCCAGTGCTGCGCGACAGCGACGTGGTGATGGTCGGCATTCGCGACCTCGACCCGGCCGAGCGCGCGGCGCTGCGCCAATCGGGCATTCAGGTCTTTACCATGCACGATATCGACCGGCGCGGGCTGGCGTCGGTGATGGAAGAAGCGCTGATGCGCGTGAGCATGGGCACGGCTGGCGTGCACGTGAGCCTCGACATGGATGCGCTCGACCCGGCGGCCGCGCCGGGGGTTGGCACGCCGGTGCTGGGCGGCATTTCCTACCGCGAGGCGCACCTGGCCATGGAAATGATCGCGCAGTCGGGCAAGCTGCTCAGCATGGATCTGGTTGAAGTCAACCCCATCCTCGACGCGCACAACGTCACCGCCGAGCTGGCGGTGGAGTTTGCGCTTTCGGCACTGGGCAAGCGAATTTTCTGAAAGGGCATCGAGGCAGGATGAGTCGTCGTTTTGTGCTGATGGTGCTGGGCTGTGCGGCCATCCTCACGCTCTGGTTTACCTGGCCGCTGGCCGCGCTGATCGGCTCGCACGTGCCGGGGCGCTCGGTCGATGCCGAGCAGTTTCTGTGGGCGTTCTGGTGGTTTCGCGAAGCCCTGACGGCGCGGCATGTCTCGCCATTCAGCACCACCATGCTCTACTACCCCGACGGCGTCAGCCTGCGCTATTTTACGACCAACAGCTTCCACGCGCTGCTGTCGATTCCGTTTCAGGCGCTGCTCGGCCTGGTGCCGACGTTCAATCTGATCGGGCTGGCGATATTCGTCACCACCTGCCTGGGCATGGCCTGGCTGGCCTGGGATGTAACGGGCAGCCGCGCCGGGGCCTTGCTGGCCGGCATTGCGTTTGCCTTCGGGCCAACGCAGATCTTCCACTGGCGCGTTGGCCAGTACAACATGCTGTCGGTGGAATTCCTGCCGCTCTACATCCTGGCCCTGCGGCGGCTGTTGCGCTCGCCCGGCTGGAACTGGCGCGCAATCCTGGCGGCCGCGGTGACGCTGGCCTGCGCCGCGCTGTGCGAGTGGCAGTTCGTGATCTACCTGGGGCTGTATTCGCTGCTGGCGGTTGGCGCGGCGCTGTGGGCTGAGCCGCGAGCGTGGCGCCGCACCCTGCCACCGGCAATCGTGGCGGGCGCGCTGGCGCTGGCGGTGCTGCTGCCCTATGTCGTGCCGATGCTGCGCGAGCTGGGCGGCGACAACCCGTATATGCTGCGCAAGGAAATCGACACGATCTACCACTCCGCCGATGTGGCTGAATTCTTCCTGCCCAACCCGGTCAGCCCGCTCTGGGGCGCGTGGGCGCAGCGCGCAACCGATGCGCTGAGCGCGCCCGGCATTATCGCCACGGTCGTCAGCACCAGCTACGTGATGCTGGCGCTGGCGCTGCTGGGCGCGCTGACGCACTGGCGCGCGGCGCGCTTCTGGGTGCTGGTTGGCGCAATCTTCTGGGCACTGTCGCTTGGGCCGCGCCTGAAGTGGTTTGGCACATCCACCGACATTCCGCTGCCGTACCTGGCCTTGTTTCAGCTCAAGATCGTGCAGATCACACGCTTTCCGGCGCGCTACTTTATGATCACCGAGATCTGCCTGGCGGTGCTGGCCGCCTTTGGCGTGGCCACCCTGCTGCGCGCGGGCGCGAGCGGGCAGCTGGCGCGCTGGCGCGTGGCGCTGGTTGCGCTGGCGGGCGTGCTGCTCGTGTTCGAGCTGTGGCCCGCGCCGCGCTTTGCCGAGCCACTCGCGCCCGTGCCGAGCTTCTATGCCGATGGCACACTCGCCCAGGCCGGCGCGATCCTTGAGCAGCCGAACCCTTCCAATCGCGGGATGTATTTTCAAACCTTCCACCAGCGCCCGGTGCTGTGGGGCGAACTGAGCCGCGACAATCCCGCCGGGCCGCTGCTCAGCGAACTGCGCGACAGCCCGCCACCCACCCAGCCCGACCTGCTCGACCCGACGCGCAACTGGCAGTGCACGCTGGCGCAGCTCCACATCACCCACGCCGTGCGCTATCCTTCCG
>LJCR01000902.1 GCA_001399705.1 Kouleothrix aurantiaca | reverse complement strand
CGGGCTGTGCCAGGATTACTCGCACGTCATGCTGGCGATCTGCCGGGCGGCGGGCGTGCGTGTGGCGCTGGAGCCGGTGGCCTATGCGCCAGCGCTGCGCTACCGCGAGCTGGTTGGCCAGTTTTTTCTGGTTACGCCAAACGCGGTAGAGGCCCAGGCGCTCACTGGCCTTCCGGTCGGCACCACCGACCAGGGGGCGCTGGCCGCCAAGCAACTCGTCAGCCTGGGCGTCAGCATTGCGATTATTACGCTCGGCGAGGCTGGCCTGGTGTATGCCACCGCCAATGCCAGCGGCTACGTGCCAGCCATTTCAGTTGAAATTATCGACCCCACCGGCGCGGGCGACGCGCTCGCGGGCGCAGTGATCTACGCGCTGCTTAACGACATACCGGTTGATGAAGCCGTGCGCCTTGGCGTCAGCGCAGCAACGCTCACACTTGAATCAATCGATACCGTGCGACAGGATCTGAGCCTGGAAAGCCTATATGCGCAACTCGTCATCTGAGCAGTGCCTCACAGGGTTAGCACCTGCTTTTCGCGATATGGATAATGTGTTGTACAATTTAGTGCGGCCGCGTACAACATCACACCCAGATCTGTGCTGGTGGCTTCAAACTTTATGACAACACGCATCCTGATAGCCGACGATGAGCTTGCCGTTCGGCAGTTGTTGGAACTTGTATTGGTTGGGCAGGGGTATGAGGTCGCGCTGGCGGCAAACGGCGCGCAACTCGTGCGCATGGCGCAAGAGCGCGTGCCCGATTTGGTGCTGGTTGATTTGATGATGCCTCAGCTGGACGGGTACGAGGCCATTCGCCAGCTGCGCAACGACACCCGCACCGCCCATTTGCCCATGCTTATTCTGACGGCAAAATCCACGCTCGACGATGTGGTGACGGGTTTTGAAACCGGGGCCGACGACTATATCACCAAGCCTTTCAATATTCCTGAACTGCTCGCCCGGATCAAAGGGCACCTGCGCCGCGCTTCACAGCAGCCGGTGCGCAACCCGCTCACGGGCCTGCCGGGCAATGTGCTGCTAACCGAAGAGCTGAAATACCGGCTAAATCAACCCGATGAATTCGCGTACCTATACGTCGATCTCGATAATTTCAAGGCGTTCAACGATACCTACGGCCCGGCGCGCGGCGATCGCGTGATCAAGCTGCTGGCGGATGTGCTTACCGAGATGGTCGACGCGCATGGCACCGGCTCCGACTTCATCGGCCACATCGGCGGCGATGACTTTGCCGTGCTGACAAGGCCAGAGAAACTTGAGGCGCTGTGCAAAGCCCTGATCACGGCATTTGATCAGCGCGTGCGATTATTGTACGATGAAGGCGATCTCGCGCGCGGCTTCTTGCAGGGCATCGACCGGCAGGGGATTTTGCGGCGATTTCCGCTCGTCTCGCTCTCGATTGGCGTGGCGACGAACCGCACGCGTACGTTCGCCGATTACGAGGAGCTGAGCCGGGTCGCGGCCGAGATGAAGCAGTTCGCGAAGCAGGAATCCGGTAGCTCGTACGCAGTTGATGTCCGCAGCAAAGACGGCGCGGTTGTTGAAGAGCGGCGCGGCACTAAATTGCCGGTGGTGCTTTTGATTGCGCCCGAATCGCCGCTGCGCCGGGCATTGCGCAGCTACCTGCACCAGCAGGGCCAGCGCGTGCTCGAAGCCTCCGGCTTGCTGGAGGCCAATGCCCTGCTTCAGCAGGTGCCCGAGCCCGATATGATCATCGCTGACACGCGGTTGGGCGCGGAGCTGTGGGAGCTCAGCGAAACCTTACAGCTCGATCTGCCAGACGTGCCGCTGCTGGCGATCGCCGACACCGACGAAGCGGCCGCGGCGGCTCAGGTGCATGGCTTCAAGCTTGTGCTACGCCAGCCTGTTGAGCCAGCGGCGTTTCAAGCGGCAACCGAACCATTCTTCCATCGCCAGGAGTGAAACGCGTCGACAAATAGCAGGATGAAGCTATGTCACCCCTCTCTCTCATCGCAGTGCTGCTGCTCGTTCTCCTTGCTGCCGCTCTCATTCTCGCAGTTCGCGCGTCGCCGTCGAGCCAGATTGGCCGCCTCCGGCAACGCTTCTTTCCCCCACCCCCTCCAAAAGCCAACACCGGCGTCACCATCATCGAACCGAATGGCGAAGAATACAGCCCGCCTGAAGATTCTCCATCGCCGCGACTGGGCGAGCGCATTCGCGCCGCCGGCATGCGCCGGCAGCGCCTGCTGGTAGCGCTTCTCGCGCTGATTGTTCTTCTGGCCGGCTGGCAGATCTTCCGCCTGACAAACGCGCCCACGCCCGAGCAGTTTGTTGTGCTGGTGGCGCCATTCCGTGAGCCGGGCGGCGCTGTTGGCCAAACGGGGCGCGAGGTGGCCAGCACGCTGGTGGCAGGCCTGCCCGAGGCCAGCGGGCAGCGCGTGGTCGCGCGTTTGCTCAACGATGCGCCAGCCGATAGTGCCGCTGCGCTCCAAGCGCTCAACCGTGAGCACGCC
>LJCR01000090.1 GCA_001399705.1 Kouleothrix aurantiaca | reverse complement strand
GCGCAGGCGCGCGCCGCGTTAGCCAGGCGGGCAAGCGCCCACAGCATCGCCAGCTTTGATCGCTGGATGCATAAATTTCTGGTGGTCGCACAGCTTGCCCTGGCCGAGCAGCAATCGCCGCTGGCAAGGCTGCCGCACGCTGTGATGGCCTGAGCCACGCGCCAGTATTAGAGGTAAGGCTTCGGCATTCAGTATTTTCCAGGCTTTCTGAAACCTCCCTTGAAACGCGCCGTAAGATTTTGCAGTAGCGCACGCAAAGAAAGCCGCCCAACCTTGGCTAGTTGGGCGGCTTTCTTTGCGCTCAAAATCAGCGCAGAGACGCACGGCTGTCTAATCTGGGCATATTGCGATACGCCTTCGCCCCGGGTTCCTGATTCTGCAATTCTCGGTTTTGGTTCCGCAGTTCTCGCCCTTCGATACGCGCTGCGCGCTACTCAGGACGAAGTACCTGACCCTGTTCTGCGGTTCTTGGTTCTCGGTTCTGGCAACTATTACAACAGCGGAATTTCACCCGAACCGCGAACTATCAGGGCTGTTGGCACCTCAATGCGGCGCGGCAGAGACGTATCGCCAGCAATGCGCGCAAAAAGCAGTTCGGCAGCGGCTTTACCCAGCTGCGCCGGGTCCTGTGCAATCACGGTAATCGCCGGGGCGAGCAGATCGGCCAGCAGGAAATCGTCGAAACCCACCAGTGCAACCCGGTGCTGCAAATGGTGATGCTGCAGCGCCCGCAACGCGCCGATTGTCACCAGGTTCTGCCCGGTAAAAAAAGCAGTGGGCGGAATTGGGCTCGCCAGCAGTTCTTCCGCCGCCGCTTGCGCCATATCGATATTCGATAAATCCTGCCGCACAATCTGTGGATCGACCTGCAAACCGGCCACCGCCATTCCATCGACATAGCCCAAATAGCGTTCCGCAGCCGTCCAAACCGCATGATTATCGCCCAGAAACGCGATTCGGCGGTGCCCATAGCGGGCCATATGCTGCACTGCCTGGCTGGCGCTATAGCGGTTATCAACGATCACACTGTCGGCGTCGTGGAAGATCGCTGGCCGGTCGACAAATACTATTGGCCGGCCCAGACTCTGGATATGGTGCAAACCGCTCTGGCTGCGCGGAGTCGGCACCACAATCAGGCCATCGATCCGGCGCGCGGCTAAGGTCAGCGCGATCTTTTCTTCACGTTCGGCATCCTGATCGCTGCTGCTGGCCAGCAGCAGTGTATCGTGCTCGCGCGCCACCTCTTCAATCGCGCGGTGCAGCGCCGACGAAAATGGGTTGGACACATCGTCGAGCAATAAGCCAATTGTAGAGGTGCGCTGATCCGCTCGCCGAAGATTGCTAGCTGTGGTATTATGGTGGTAATCCAGCAACCTCACTGCATTCATCACACGTTCCACCAGCTCGGGCGATACACCAGGCTCCTGGTTAACAACGCGCGACACAGTTTTTATACTGACACCTGCGAGCGCAGCGACATCACGCATGGTCGCCAAACGTCGTGTGATTTCTTCCTTTTTTGGCAACGTTGTCATTAGCTGCCTCCAGCGTGTAACCCAAAAAGAAGTATATCTTTGCAATCAGTATAATTGGTATTTTCATGCTTGACAAGTCGTCGGTTCTATGATTTAATTTGACAACGTTGTCATGTCAAGTAAATATCAAAGGAGAGCGATCATGGCGTATCGTACCCCGGCCCATCGTTGGGTAAAGCGTGTTGGCGCGGCGTGGCTGGTTATTGCCATGCTGGCGTTCCTGGCTGCCTGTGGCAGCTCGGCTGCGCCCACTGGTTCAACGGCGCCCACAAGCGCGGGCGGCGGAGCGGCAGCCCCCACCAGCGGCGCAGCGGCAGGCGGCGACATTACCGTTGGGCTTATTACTAAGACAGACACCAACCCATTCTTTGTAAAGATGAAAGAAGGCGCGCAGAAAGCAGCTGATGCCAAAGGCATGAAGCTGATGACCGCCGCCGGCAAGACCGATGGCGACAACCAGAGCCAGGTCACCGCGATCGAGAACATGGTGACTGCCGGCGTCAAGGGCATTCTGATCACCCCGAGCGACACCAAGGCGATTGTGCCGGCGATCAAGAAGGCGCGCGATGCAGGCGTTCTGGTGATCGCACTCGACACGCCGACCGACCCGCAGGACGCTACCGATGCCCTGTTCGCGACCGACAACTTCAAAGCCGGCGTGCTGATCGGCCAGTATGCCAAGGCGACGCTGGGCGACAAGGCCGCCAGCGCCAAGATCGCCACGCTCGACCTGCTGCCGGGCATCACCGTCGGCGTGCTGCGCCACAACGGCTTCCTTTCGGGCTTTGGCACGCCGAACGTCGACCCCAAAGCCGGCACCTACGCCGAAAACGCGCAGGTGGTGTGCAGCCAGGACACCGAGGGCAACCAGGCCAAGGGCCAGACGGCCATGGAAAACTGCCTCCAGAAAAACCCTGACATCAACCTGGTCTACACAATCAACGAGCCGGCCGCATTTGGCGCCTACACCGCGCTGAAGGCCGCAGGCAAGGAAAAAGACGTGCTGATCGTTTCGGTTGACGGCGGCTGCCAGGGCGTGAAGGGTGTGGTCGACGGCCAGATCGTCGCGACATCGCAGCAGTACCCGCTGAAAATGGCCGAGCTGGGCGTCAACGCAGTGTACGATTTCGCCAGCAAGGGCACCAAAGTGTCGGGCTACACCGACACCGGCGTGACGCTGATCACCGACAAAGCCGCCACCGGCGTCGACAGCAAGGACACCAAGTTCGGCACCGAGAACTGCTGGGGCTAGGCGCCCGGCCAGCCAGGCAGGCCCGATCTGCGGATCGGGCCTGCCGGCTTTGTCGTTGCGCGGATCGTTAAGGATTATGCTATGAGCAATGTCAGCACCACTCAGCAGGCAGAAGCCGATCGCCTGCAGCGCGCCCGCGCAATGATCATGCGCGGGAACATTGTTTCAACCCTCGGCCCGCTGCTCGCACTCCTGATCGCGATCATCTTTTTTGCCTCGCAGTCGGATCGCTTTTTAACCGGGCCAAACTTGTCGCTGGTTGTGCAGCAGGTGATGGTTGTCGGCACGCTGGCGATCGGCCAGACGCTGGTTATCCTGACGGCTGGTATCGACCTTTCGAATGGCGCGGTGATGGCGCTCAGCTCGATCGTCATCACGAAGTTCGCCACTGCCTATGGCTTGCCGCCGCTGGTTTCGGTGCTGGCTGGCCTGCTGGTGTGCGCAGCGTTTGGCCTGCTGAACGGCACGCTGATCACGCGGCTGCGCCTGCCGCCGTTCATTGTCACACTTGGCACGCTGAATATTGCCTTCGCGCTCACCCACATCTACTCACGCGAGGAAACCGTTTCCAGCCTGCCCGACGCGCTGACCTTTTTCGGCAATACCTTCAAAATCGGCCAGACGTCGGTGACCTACGGCTCGGTGCTGATGTTTGTGCTCTTTCTCATCACCTGGTTCATTCTGCGCGAAACAGCCGGCGGTCGGCATGTTTACGCAATCGGCAACAACCCCGAGGCCGCGCGCCTGACGGGTATTCGCGTGTCGTCGATGCTGCTGTTTGTGTACACCACGGCGGCAATTATCTACGGCATCGCCGGCCTGCTGCTGGTGGCGCGCACCGGCGTGGGCGACCCGAACGCCGGCCAGACTGAGAACCTCGACAGCATCACCGCCGTGGTGCTGGGCGGCACCAGCCTGTTCGGCGGGCGCGGCAGCGTGATGGGCACGCTGGTGGGCGCGCTGATCGTGGGTATTGTGCGCAACGGTTTGCAGCTGATGGGCGTGCAGTCAATCTACCAGGTGCTGATCACTGGTATTCTGGTTATTCTTGCCGTCACCGTCGACCAGCTGGCCCGCAGGAGGCAGAAATGAGCACGGAACAACGCCCAACGCCAGTGCTGGAAGCGCGCGGCCTGGTCAAGCGCTACGGCCAGGTCACGGCCATGGACGGCTGCGACTTTGAGCTGCTGCCCGGCGAGATCATGGCGGTGATTGGCGACAATGGCGCGGGCAAGAGCACGCTGATCAAGGCGCTTTCGGGCGCGATCACGCCCGACGAAGGCGAGATTCTGCTGGATGGCCAGCCGGTACAGTTCCGCAGCCCGCTCGACGCGCGCCACGCCGGGATCGAAACGGTGTACCAGGACTTAGCGGTTGCGCCTGCGCTCGATATTGCCGAGAACCTGTTTCTGGGTCGTGAGCTGCGCCGCGCGGGCATTCTTGGCTCGGTGTTTCGCATGCTCGACAAGCGCCGCATGCTTGAAGAATCAATAAGCCACATGCAAGATCTTAAAATCGGCATCCGCTCGATGAAGCAGGCCGTCGAGACGCTTTCGGGCGGGCAGCGCCAGGGCGTGGCGGTGGCGCGCTCGGCGGCGTTTGCGCGGCATGTGGTGATTATGGACGAGCCAACCGCCGCGCTGGGCGTAAAAGAAACCCGCATGGTGCTCGATTTGATCTTGCGCGTGCGCGAGCGCGGCCTGCCGGTGATTTTGATCAGCCACAACATGCCCAATGTGTTTGAGGTGGCCGACCGTGTGCACATTCAGCGCCTGGGCCGGCGCGTGGCGGTGATCAATCCCCACGAGTTCAGCATGTCCGATGCAGTGGCGATCATGACCGGGGCGATGGCGGGCGAGGCGGTGAAGAACTAGAATCATCCACAGATTACGCAGATTACGCCGATATGTGGCTGATGCAAGGTCAGCGGCGACCGTGTTTGTGTTACGGTTGTTTGCTCTCTACAGCAGATTTCAGACAAACTGAGGCCCAGATAGCATCAAGAGCGGTCTCGTGCTCCGTGCTCTCTGTGCTCTCTGTGGCTCAACGCACAGGCAATTTGCTGTAAGCGAATGGAGCGATGCGGTGGAGCTAGCACTGTTCATCGAAGGGCAGGCCGGGCTGACGTGGCCGCGCTGGCAGCGGCTGGCGCAGGCCGCCGAGGAGCTGGGCTACGCCGGGCTGTACCGCTCCGATCACCTCACGCCGCCGGAGCCGCCCGACCAGGACGCGCTGGAATTATGGATCTCGCTGGCCTGGCTCGCCAGCCACACCCGGCGGATTGAGTTTGGCCCGCTGGTCGCGCCGGTTTCCTTTCGCCACCCCAACATCATGGCGCGCCAGGCCGCCGCCGTGGATGACCTTGCGGGCGGGCGGCTGACGCTGGGCCTGGGCGCGGGCTGGCAGGTGCGCGAGCACGCCGTCAATGGTTTTCCGCTGCTCGACCTGCCCGAGCGCTTTGCGCGCTTCAGTGAGGGCGTCGAAGTCACTGCACGCCTGCTGCGCAGCGACACGCCCAGCAGCTTCGCAGGGCGCTTCTTTCAGCTCAATGAAGCCGTGCTCTTGCCGCGGCCGGCGCGCCCGGGCGGCCCGCGCATCCTGATTGGCGGGAACGGGCTGCGCCGCACCCTGCCGCTGGCCGCGCGCTTTGCCGACGAGTGGAACGCACACAACATTGCCGTCGAGCGGTTTGGCTCGCTCAACGCGCAGTTCAGCGCGTTGCTCGGCACAGCTGGCCGCGACCCCGCGAGCGTGCGGCGCTCGTTCATGACCAGCATCCTGCTCGGGCGCGATGACGCCGACGTGCAGCGGCAGATCGCCGCGGGCGGGCGCACGGCCGACGAGCTGCGCGCCAAGGGCGTGCTGTTCGGCACCGCCAGCGCAATTGTCGAACAGCTTGGTGAAGTTGATGCTCAGCGTAGCGCTGGTGACGGTTGTGTCAAACGATTTGGTGATCAGCGCGGCCTTGCCAGCCTGCCCGTAAATGTCGAAGCCGGCGAGCACGCGCTGGCCCTGCACATCGACATTGAAGCGCCGCACGCCCGGCGAGTTGAAGAACAGCTCGGCGAAATGCAGGCGCACGGTGTAGTTGCCGTTCGGGATGGGCAGGTTGTAGCGGAAGGCTGTGGCGTGCTCGTTGATATAAAGCGGGTCGTCGGTGGTGTTCCAGATCGGCTGGGCTTCTTCGGTCTGTGTCGCCGTGATTGGCGCGGTGGCGTTGGCGTTGGTGAAGTAGCCATCTGGTTCCCAGAAGTTGTTGAAGCTGTCGGCATAGGCGCTGCCGCCCGCGTTGATGCGAATAATACCTTCGCCCGCCGCGGCCCTGCGCGCCCAGCTTAGCTTGGCGAGCGCGTTGCCAAAGCCCTCGAAATATTCCATCACCACGGTATGATTGCCGGCGGCGAGGTCGGCGGCATATTCGTAGTAGGTGGGCGATTGCGACGAGAAGTGGTCGATTACGGTCGCGCCGTCAATCTTCAGGCGCACGCCGTCGTCGGTGTAGGTGGCGAAACGGTAGCTGCCCGCGCTCAGCGTGAGCGTGCGGCTCCAGCGCACCGAGAAGCTATTGGTGGGGAAGTTTGCGGCCGGGCTGCCCGCGCCCCAGTCGAAGTCGATGGTCGGATCGCCGCGCACCAGCAAGGGCGAGCCGCTCAGGTTGGGGTTGGTGAAGTATTCGCCCTTCCACACGCCCGGCGACACATCGGTCTGGATGGTGCTGTACGACAGGCGCGCGAGCGCGTCGCCCACGCCTTCGAAATACTCCATCACAATCACATGGTCGCCGGCCGTGAGTGTGACATCGGCCTGCCACTCGGTGGGCGACTGCGCGACGAAACGGTCGATAACGGTTTGGCCGTCGACCTTCAGGCGCGCGCCGTCGTCGGTGTAGGTGACGAAGCGGTAGGTGCCGGCCGCCAGGTTGAGCGTGCGCGTCCAGCGCACCGAGAAGCCATCGGCGGGCGCGGGGCGGGCAAGCTCGGCCAGGGCGGTGCCGAGCGCGTCGAGGGTGGTGAGCGTGGCGGCACGCGTGCGCGCAACAAACTGCTCGGGCGGCTCGGCGCGGTAGCGCGGTGGGTCGTCCGGCTGCTGGAGCGCCAGCCCCTGCGCGATCAGCCGCTCCAGGATCTCGTAGCTGCGCGAAAGGGGTACACCCGACTTTTTGCCCAGCTCGTACCCGGTCAGCGGGCCATGCAGCACCAGCGCCGCATATGCCTCGGCCTCATATTTATTCAGCCCAACCTGCTGCAATAGCTCGGTAACCATACGCCCTCGCTAGTAACCACTCTAGTGGTTACTATAATATGCGGTGAATCAGGTGGCGTCAAGTCCGACTTTGGGAGGAGCAAAAAAATGATTCGATGGGCGATTGATTAGGGTGTGGGGGCGCGCTGCTCTTGCTGCCAGAGGGCGCGCATGGCTTCGGAATGAGCTAGCAGCTCGCTGAGCGTGCCCTGCGCGGCGACCCGGCCATCTTCCAGCACGATGATCTGGTCGGCGCGGCGCAATGCGGCCGGGCGGTGGGAAACAGCAAGAACGGTAGGCAGTTGGCAGTCGGCTGTCGGCAGTGGGTCGTTCTGCAAAAGCTGACTGCTCGCTGCTGACTGCTGACTGCTAAGCCGTTCCCACAGCAGCTGCTCAGTCTCGACATCCAGCGCGCTTGAGACGTCGTCGATGGCGAGCAGCGTGGCGTCGCGCAGAAGCATGCGCGCCACGGCGGCGCGCTGCACCTGCCCGCCCGACAGGCGCACGCCGCGTGGGCCAACCGGCGTGTCGAGGCCGCTGGGCAGCACGGCGAGGTCGGCATCCAGCACAGCGCGGTGCGCGGCGCGTGCCAGCGCGTCGGGATCGTCGGGCAGGCCAGCCAGCAGGTTGGCGCGCAACGATTCGCTGAACAGGCG
>LJCR01000009.1 GCA_001399705.1 Kouleothrix aurantiaca | reverse complement strand
TGCCGCGCTGTCTTCGCGCTGCTCGACCAGGTCAGCGGCGACTGGACGATCGGGTGGCGTTCTCAAGAGGAGAATAGTTCCTAAACGCATCGCGTTTTATCGTTTCGTGCGCATGGAACTACCAGCGGGCGTGCGGCAGCACGCAGCAGTTCGACAGGCCAGCACACCTATGGATGTTCGCTCCAGTCTATAGCACTGTGGTTTCGGTTTAAGGCTACCGGAAACGGGAATGTGATCGGGACATGACAAACCTGTTGAACACTCGCGAGGAGCATCTTACTCCGCAAGGAGGGCTTACAGCCATATGAAGGTCTATGTTCGCAATCAGGACGGGGCACCATTGATGCCCTGTACGGAGGCCAAAGCGCGCAAGCTGCTGCGAGCAGGGAAAGCCAGGGTAGTCGCTCGTTCTCCCTTCACCATCCAGCTCGCCTGGCAGTGTGAGGGACATGTGCAAGACGTGACAGTGGGTATCGACAAAGGCAGCAGCGTGACGGGCATCAGTTGTGTCGGCAACGGAGCAGTCCTGCTGGCTGCCGAGATCCACCACCGTCGCGATGTGAAAGAGAAACTCGACATCCGCCGTACCCACCGCAAAAGCCGGCGCGCTCGGACGTGGTATCGGCCAGCGCGCTTTGCCAATCGTGCCTCCAGCACACGCAGCGGGCGGCTGCCACCCTCGATCAAGGCCAATGTCGAGGAGGTGATCCGGGTGGTCAAGCAGCTTCCGCTGCCCATCAGCCGCATCGTCGTTGAGGATGTGCAGGTGGACATCGCGCAGCTGAACAATCCCACGCTCCGCGGCAGTCGCTACCAGGATCCGACCCGCCTGGACGAGAACCTGCGGATCGCTTGCCTGATGCGCGACGGTTATACCTGCCGGCACTGTGGTAAAGGCAACTGCCGCCTGGAAGCCCATCACATCGTCTACCGCGAGCATGGCGGCAAGGACACGCTCGCCAACTTGTTGACGCTGTGCGAACGCTGCCACGATCGCGTCCATGATGGGACGATTACCTTGTCGGTGACTGGGGTGTCGGGCCATCTCGACCAGATCGCCCAGCGGAGTATGCAGGGCAAGACCTATCTCTACGCGACCCTCGGCGCGTCCGTCCCGCTCACGACCGTGTTTGGCTACGCGACCAGCGCGTTTCGGAAGAGAAGGGGGCTGGCAAAGACGCATACGGCTGACGCGTTGTGTGTTGCGACCCTGGGGAGTGGAGAGATAGTCGCCCCTGAATGCCCGAACACCTACCAGATCAACTTTCGGCCGCGACAGACCAGGAGGCAGTTTCACGACCTACCCCGAAAAGGGAAGGGGCGCGTGCGCTATCAGGTGAACGAGGAATTGGCCGGCTTTCGCAAGGGCGACATCGTGCGGGTCAAGGGGTGGTGGGTCAAGCAAGTCTACAGCATCTATTCACCCACGGCCACCACACAGGGACGGTTGGCGTTTGCGCGGGTCACGGGCGAGCCACCATCGGCGCTGCCGAAAGACTGCGTGTTGCTGGAGCGGGGGCGCACCGTGCGATGGAAACCGATCCAATAAAACACCAGAGAACGGGAGAAATGCTATGGTTAAAACAAGTTTCGATACCGACGCCGACGCGCTCACGCGCCTGGGCAACGCGGTCATGCCGGAGCTCGCCGAGCGCACATACCTGGCCGACGTCCGCCTGGTCGAGCTGAACCGCGGTGTCGCCGCTCGCATCGCAGCCCTCAATGCGCACCCCAGTCCCAAGTTCAAGCATTTCGCCGAACTGCGGACCGCTGGGATGGACCAATTCTCCAGGATGCGGCTGGGCGCGCTGCGAGCGCTCGCGGAGCAAGTCCATCCGGGTGTCCGCGACGGCATTCGCTACGCCGACGGCGCGGCCTGGGCTGCCGCGCTGGAGGATGCGTTCCCGGACGACACCGCGAGCCAAGAGGTTGCGTTGCGCTACGCACTGCGCGGACTGTTCCTGGACGCCGCGATCCGCAAGACGCGGGTCGACGCCGAGATCCGGCACAACGCCGAGATGGGCGCGGCGCAGTACGACACTCGGTTTCACGACCGGGCTGCGCGGGAGCAAAAGCCCCAGCCGCGCGGGATCGGCAGAACGCCGGTCCAGGAACGACGCAGGCGTTCGTAGGCCAGAACAAGAGGCGGCGCCATGCACGCAGCGCGAGACACGACCATTGGGCCGGACGACAACCCTTACCTTACCGAAGCGGCCGCGATACGCTTTGGCGAGCCCGATCCGGCCGTCGTGCGATCGCTGGCGGCCGCGGGTGATCGTGCCGGCCTGCTTGGCTACGTCGAGCAGTTACAGTGCGCGCGACACACTCGCGGTCCGCTACGCGCACGCGATCCCCAACAAGGACGCGCTCGATGCGCTAGTGGAGCTGGCGCCGCTCGTGGAGCTGGGCGCCGGCACTGGATACTGGGCGTGGCTGCTGAGGAGGCGCGGGGTCGACATCCTGGCCTTCGACACGTGCCCGCCGATCGACGCCGGGCACGACAACCTGTATCACCGCAACGCAGACGCGGTTGGGACCTGCTGGACCACGGTGCAGCCTGGCGGACCGGAGCAGGCCGTCGCATTCCCCGATCGCACGCTGTTTCTCTGCTGGCCGCCGCAAACCAACATGGCCGAGCAAGCGCTCCAGCAATACCTGGGGCAGTGTCTGGCGCTCGTCGGCACCCGCCAATCGTCCATAACGACGGCCACGCCGCCCTTTTATGCGGCGCTGCGCGAACAGTTCGCCTTGCAGGCGATCGTGCCCATCCCCCAATGGCATGGCATCGACGACCGGCTCACCGTATGGGTGCGGCGGTAGTCCAGCAGCGGGCCGGTGACGATCTCGATCGCGTTTTGTTAGCTATTGGAGCATACTGGCGGGCGCGACATACGCTATGCTAGGAGAGCAACGGGAGCGCCTCAACCATCCACTGCTGACCTTACGCCGCAAGTCTCGCCAGGATCATTTGGCGAGGTTTGGACGGCTACACGCAACAAGCCTACCGCGGCTATGTTTGTGCCCCGCGCTGTTTCAAGAGCGCGGCGACCGCCTCCTGGTGATGCCATTTCGCCCAGATGAACGGGGTGCTCTCATACTGAGCGTCTCTGGCCTGCAAATCGGCGCCATGGTCGAGCAGGACGCGCGCCACCTCCAGGTGGCCGTGCCACGCGGCCACATGCAGTGGCGAGAGCGGGCAGATGATCTCCTGGTGGAAATGCTCAGCCGCAACGTTGGGATCGGCCCGATAGCTGAGCAGCAAGGCGGTCGCTTCCGCGAGGCCCTGCTGGGCGGTGAAGTGCAGCAGCCGCTGATATGCGCCGGCCGGACTGACCAGGGTCGAATCGGCCTCTAGCAGGGCTTTGGCGCGATCGAGCTGATTGAGGGCTACTGCTGCCGACAGATCAGCATCGCCGTGCCTGGCGCGCAAAAGCTCCGCAATATGTCCTTGTCGGTGTGTCACGGCAAGGCAGAACGGCGTGAGGCCCCAGGCGGTGATGGCATGCACATCCGCGCCAGCGTCCAGCAGCAATGTCACCATGTCTGGCCGACCGTGCTGAACGGCGAAGTGCAGCGGCTGCCGGCGTTGGTCCACGATCCCTAACGGTTGGCTGAGCACAGCGCGATCGGTCTCGATCAGCGCCTGGACCGCATCTGGCTTGCCCCAGGCGATCGCCGAGAAGATGTCGAGCTGTGCGCCCCTACTTAGCATGAAGTCTGCAACCTCGTGCCGCGCAGCTTCGCGACGACACTGGCCGGACCCTAGCGCGACGGCCCAGCCCACTGGACTGAGGTTGTGCCAGCCATCGATCGCGTTGACATCGGCGCCGTGGTCCACCAGCAGCCGCGCAACCTCCAGATGCCCCCCTTCGGCCGCCCAATGTAGCGGGATCGTGTCACTGCTGCCTTCACGCGCCATCACGTCGGCCCCGGCGGTCAACAATAACTGCACGATCTCCACATAGCCGCGATGCACCGCATAGTGGAGCGGCGTACTCTGCAGATAGGGGTCACGAGTATGGACCGTCGAGGGATCGGCTTGGAGCAGCCGTCTGGCTTGTTCGACGTCGCCGCTGCATGCTGCCTGGATCAGATTGTCGAGTGCCTGCATGGTCGCCTCCTTGAAGGTGCTGTCTCGGGATGGGCGCTGGTCGGAGAGGTTCTCCTGGAGCAGCGCCAGCATGCTCACGCGTAGTCGCGTGCGCGCCGTGCGCAGCCGGTTCTTGATCGTCATCACGGGTACGTCAAGGAACGCACCGATCTCGCGCTGCGAATAATCGCTGATGTAGAAGAGTGTCGTTACGGTGCGCTCGTCAGGTGGCAATGCCCATATCGCCTCCATCACCTGGCGCTGCAACTCAGCTGCCTCAACGATCACCGCTGGATCGGACTCGCCCACAATCGCCTGTGCGGCAGTATCGAGCGGAACTGTTACGATGCGCTTCCGCCGTCTGAGCCGGTCACAATGCTTGAAGACGATCTTTCGCAACCACGCGGAGAAAGCTGCCGGATGATGCAGCTTGACCAGGTTGGCGTATGCCTCGACAAAGGCCTCCTGGGCGACATCTTCTGCCAGATGCACATCGCCAAGGATGGTGTAGGCGTAGCCGACGGCCATGTCTTGGAACCGTTGCACCAGCCGGCCATAGGCATCCAGATCACACGCTTGCGCCCGAGTGATCAGTACGTTGAGATCTTCCATTCAGGATCACCGTTCCGACAGAAGGCCTTCTATAAAAGAGTCCCACCTTTTGCTCAAAAGGTGTAGAACAGTGCGCTCGTGATCGGCCGGCGAGGAGCGGAGCCATCACGACGCCATATCATCCGGTGTGGGTTCATCGTTCATCGACAGGCCCTCCTAACGGGATGTCATCGGGGCGACGATCGAAGGACAGAAGGAGGAACGTGTGGATTGTCCTGCCACCTGTGCAACCGTTGTCACTTCTCTCGCTCCGGGACACATGCTAGCATGTCGCCGTTCGAGCGATTCGAAGGACCAAGAATCGTCAGGTTGCGTGACTATGAAACGACGCACCCCGCGCATGCACATCCGTCGGGCAGTCGCGACTGACGCTGAGGCGATTGCCTCCGTAATCGCTGAGTCGTTCGCTGCATACCAGACGGCCTACACACCGGCGGCCTTCACGGCCACCACGCCCAGGCCGAACCAGATCGAGCGAAGGCTCCACGAAGGGCCGATGTGGGTAGCCGTGCAGCGTGCCACGATCGTTGGCACGCTCTCCGCAGTGCCGCAGGATGCGCTGCTCTATCTGCGCAGTCTGGCGGTCCTGCCGATGGCTCGTGGGCAAGGGATCGGGCGCGGTCTCATGGAGCAGGCCGAGCAGTTCGCGGTGGCCCACGCTGTGACGCGGCTCGTGCTCAGCACCACGCCGTTTCTCGCGCACGCGATTCAATTGTACACGCAACTGGGTTTCCAAACGAGCACGGATGGTCCCTACGACTTGTTTGGGACTCCCCTGCTGACCATGGTGAAGCCGGTCGTACCCGTCATAGAGACACCGCGCGCATCAACAGTCTGAAGCCTTTCGGCCTGCCAACCCGCAGGTCACCAGCACGTACTGAGGCGGGGCCGGTTGGCGTCCACTTACCCATCCAGAATTATCATCTGGGCACAAGCATGGCACGCTGGGCAGCAGACTGGTGCTGGGCCGACGACTGCTCAGTCGTAATGGTGTCCCAGATGCGCTGCAGGCCGGTCGGGGTAGAAGGAAAACATGGTCATATCCTTCGACCAGTCGAGAGGTGCCTGACATGAGAGCGGTGAGCGGTGATTCTATCGCACGCGTAGAAAGTGTACATCGGTGAATTGCCCTACTGCATACTGCATGCGGACGCCCTCACAATGGTGCAGCGGCGCACCCCACGCGGCAAAGTCCCCGTCGGGCAGGCAGGTTACCACGCCCGATTCAATGACTCGCCCGTGGGAGATCACCAGAACCTGGCCGTCGGGTGAGACCGATTCCAGGGCCTGCACCCAGGCCTCTTGCTGACGCTTGCCCATACGGGTTGTGGCGCCGCCCTGCGCCACAATCTCGGTGAACCTGACGAACGGGGTCTCCCAGGCCCAGCGTTCATGATGCCCAATCTCGTCCACCACCTCTGGCGAAATATCCCCCAGGGCTTCCAGTTGGTCGTCAACGGCAAAGCCCATAGCGATGGCCGTTTCCAGGGTGCGGGGACCGGGGCTGGTCAAGACGAGGTCAAAAGGGCCAATGGTCGCGCCAATCGTGTGTGCCAAGGCGACCCCTTCCGCAGACAGGTGAGAGCCTTTGCCGCGTGCGGCGCCTTTCTTAGTGTAGGAATGCCGGCGAATCTCGATCGCTCGCATCGCAACAACTGCCCTCCAATACAAACATGTGCTGTTCGTCGCAGCTGACCGAAGCCTGCATAAACCCGACCCTCATGCGTCGCTAGATGGGCTCTGCCAACTCCTTCGCGCAAACCCACTCGCTCTCGGGTTCAATGCTTTGCCTATGGCGTATGCAGGCGCATCCGCCGGCGGACCAGTTCGTAGAGCACCACGCCGGTTGCGACCCCGACATTCAGCGAATCTTGTCCCGGCGCCATGGGAATATGCACGCGGTCGGTGCAGACCTCCAGCACCGCCTGGCTGATTCCGCGCTGCTCGTTGCCAACCACGACCGCCAGTGGCAGCGGCATCAGCGCATCGAATAGCGAGCGCGGTGCATGCGCCGTCGTACCCACCACGCGGATGCCAGCGGGGCACAGATCAACCAGCCAGGCGGGGAGATCGCTACAGCCAAAGATCGGGATCCGTCCAACCGCGCCACGAGCCGCACGCACGCAATTTTTGTGCAGCGGATCGGCCTGTGCGCCGGCGACAACCACACTGTCGACGCCTGCCGCATCCGCTGTTCGCAGCACCATCCCCAGATTATCGGGATTTTGCAGGTTCTCCGCGACCAGGAGCGCGCTGACGTGGTTCGCGTGCAATTCGGCTGCATCACGGAGCTGCACGCGTACGGCAGCAATCACTTTGGGTAGCGGGCGGGTCGAGGTGAGTGTGCCCATGAGGGCGTCCGAAGCACGATAGTGATGAATGCCAGCCTGCCGGGCACGTTGCAGCAGCGCCAGTCCCTCGGGCGCACGCAGAAGATCGGCCGTGTAGATGATGCTGTCGATGAGCAAGCCGTCGTCGATCGCCCGCTGCACCAGCGTCAGCCCCTCGGCGACACACTGGGCGTACGCGCGCCGCCCCGCGGCGTGCATCAGGTCGCGATACTGGCTGACGATCGGGTCTTTGCCTTTCGCGATCGTCCGCCCCTCGCCAAGGCCAGCTTGCGCCGCCCTCCGCGCGGCGGGGTTGGTCTGGCCGCGATAGAAGGGGTCAAGCGCGGGAGCGATGAACTGGCCGCTGCCGCGCTTGATGCCTAGAAAGGAGTCGACCCGGTAATAGCGGCGATACCCGACATTCTTGATCACCTGGAGGTAATCTGTGGCATTGGACAGATTGCAATCGCAGACAGCCAGCTTGCCCTGCCTCAGCACTGACGCCGTCGCGGCGGAAAACACACTTTCCGCGTGATGGGTTGAGAAATCGTCGATCGCTTGCAGCCCGTGCACCATATGACGATCCGGCCCAATCGGCCAATGGAAGCACAACCCTTGCAGATGGCTGCCGTCGTGGCAGACGAAGACGTTGTAGCCGAGATCGAGGACTTCCTGCCAAACCGATTCGCTCCACTGCTCACGAACCAGGTTATAATCCGCATCGGTAAGCTGGCGCACCGGATGGGTCCGGTCGGGGAGAAACGTGTCGTGGGTCGCATAATAGCCTTCGCGCGCCGGCATGGCCTGCCCATCGAATACCTCGGCCATGGTGGTCAACGGCCAGGCTCCACCGACATAGAAAAAGCCGACGCGATCGCGCGGGAAGGACAGCAGGACGTCGCGCAGCGCCCGCTCGTTCGTTGCGGCCACGACAGCACGCAGATCGGCGTCGAACTCGGGCTCCGGCGCGAAAGCCAACACAGCTTCGATCTCGGTCCACCCCGAGATGAAGATCTTGGCCTCGGGCGAGTTGAAGATCGACTCGAACGGCACGCACGGCCCGGTCAGGACGCGCAAGCCAAGATAGGGAATGCTGTCACCCATCCATTCGGGCGCAGCGGGCGGCGGCGTGAAGCACTCGCGGAGCTTGACCGACTGGAGGAAGCGATTGACCGCCGCGTAATCGCGCGTTTCAGTTGCCATACCTGGTCCATTCGCTGCTTGTTGTGATCCATGATAACAGTTGCCGACGAACTCGGCCATGTGTCATACTAGCGTAACAAGTAGCGCAATTTACCCCGGTGTTAGTCCGTATTCGGCCTGCGCTCATAAAACGTGATCAGCACGCCTTGGGGGTCGACGATGCCAAACTCGCGTGTGCCATAATGCGTGTCATGCAGCTTGCTGTTGGGATGAAGGATGCCTCGTTGCGCATACTCGGCGTACAGCTCGTCGATTCCCGTGACACCCACTCGGCAGGATGACCAGTCGACGAGATGCTGCTCTGGGCATCCTGTGAAATGAAGCTCAATGGCATCCCGCTGCAGGATAGCAAAGCCCTCCTCGTGGTAGCGACACGTGAAGCCCAGGGTGCTTGTGTAGAAGCCCACGGTCGCTGGGATGTCGAGAGACAGAAGAACCGGAATTGCGGTGTGCATCTCTGGTGGTGTCATAGTGTGCAGTAACCTCCCTGTGCGAGTCGACCGAACGATACAGCGGTTGAGCCACGCCAGTGATGGCAAGCCTCGGCTCTCATCACGAGTTCGCCCACCCGTGACCAAGGTCATCGCTACACCAGCCCGGCTTCCACAAGCGCCCGATGATAGATCGGCTCGAAGCCCTGCTCCATCCACAGATGCGCCAGAAGCTCGGTGGCTGGGACCACACGGCGATGCGCGATTTCGAAGCGCGGCTGCCACGGCATCAACTCGACCTGTGCCAGCCACACCGAGCGTACCAGCACCAGACCTTGCTCCGGACCCGTCAAGCACACGGCACGGCAGAAGCCGAGCAGCCGCGCATCAACCACGGCCGCACACGTTTCCTCCAAGACCTCGCGGCGCAGAGTCTGTTCCCAGGACTCATCACCTTCGGGACGACCACCCGGCCAGCCCCAGCGCTGGCCATCGTCGCTGATCAGCACGACACGATCGTCGGCAGTCACACAGAACGCATTGGCTCCATGGGCAGTACCCTGCGGAGCTGCAGTCGGAGCGTGCCAGGCGATCAACCAATCACCCCCGTTCGAGCGAACTGCGAACGCTTCGCCATCGCGCGCTACAGAATACACCGACATTGTTATCTCCATTGCGATCAGTCGGGACGGGCTAACGGCTAGCGCTTCAGGTGCGCCGAGGGGTCGCCACGGTAGCATACCACATTGGCCGTGTGGAGCGCTGTGTGCCAGTGTGCTCATCCTCCCGAAGACTACAGCGTGACGCCAGGCGCGTATGCAACTGTCCCAATTTTGATGAAGAATACTCCGGTCAGGCCCTACACCCGCCTGGGTGGCTCCGAGATCAGGGGATGTCCACGCTCACGGCGGTAAGGAAGCGTCCCCACCACACGAAAAACTCCCGAACCGGGAAGATACGCCCGGCGGGGTGCTGGGCCTGCCAGTCTGCCGCCGCCTCTGCCGAAGCGAAGAATGGCTGCTGGGAGCAAACGTCCGCTTCAGCCTGCTCCCTGCTGCTGAGCTGCTGGAGCTGTGGCGCAAACGGGCTGATCACCGCGATGACGCTGCTGGGCGGCTCCACGCGCTCGACACCATCTGGGGTGAAGTCGACGCGAATCGGACTCCCGGTCGCCGGGCAGGTCGCCTGCGCGTGAATCGGCGTGCCGGCAAGTAGCGCCATCCAAACGATATCTGGTGCGCACCCGCCCGCATCGATCGTGCGCGCGCCGATCTGGAGGCGATAGCGGGCGGATGTGCCCGCCGTAGACAGGCCAAGGTGGACGAGCCCTTCCTGCACATTTACCTTGAGGAACTGCCGCGCCAGAGCCAGTGTCTCGTCCACAGGCCGATCGCTGGCGGCGGCTAACTGCTCAACCTCGACGGGTCGCTCGCCCCCTCCACTCAGCTTGATCAACGCCGAGGTCACCTGGATAGCTGGCTGATACTGTCGGCCCACGGTTTGCCACCCGGCATCGAAATCGTCGACCGGGTGGCTGGTGGTGTCGTCCATCTTTCATTCCTCCTTGAAGGAAAAGCAAGGGCTCATGTGTTGGTAGCATACAAGCTGTCATTCCAGGGCTTTGTGATGCTGTCCCTAGAAGACGAGCATGCCTTCTCTTCATGAGCCCCGCCTGTTTGTTACTACTCGTGAGTGATGAGCAACGCACACTCAAGCGTGTGCATCAGCCGCAAGCGCTGTTACTGCTCGTGCCTTGCTGCACCACTTAGTCGTGTCTCAACCGCGTCCACTGGCAAGAAGACGACGCACCCGACTTGATCGTCACGCCCGAGCAGCCAGTTGGACACAGCCAGGACCTCGCACCCCGCGTAGCCACGCACGGCAGCCAGCAGCATCGAGGCGCCGTAGAAGTACACCACGGCATCACTCGTGAACGCCAGGGGCGGAAAATACCACGGCGTCAGATACAACGCTAGAAAGATCGCCGCATTGACGAGATAGCCAACCGGGCCGGTCGCGCGCAGCGGGGTCGACGTGGAGTGCAGCCGCAGCCACTGCCCCAGCAGCAGTATCGCCGGGAACACGAGCAGCCCCAGCACCCCTTCATACCACTCGTCCAGCTGGAAAGCGGCGATGTTACTCGCGAGCATCCAGCTGCCGACGACGAGCCGCGCCAGCGTGCCGAGCACCCCGATCGCGCGCCGCCGTGCTGGCAGGAGCTGTTCGGTTATCATTGAGAACCCCCTCAGTAACATGTTCTTCTCGAACTCGTCGTTGATATTGTCAGAGACCTGGTAGCGGAGTGTTTGACATTCACCGGATCACTCCTGGTGCTCAAGCTCGGCAATCAACGACTTGATCGGCTCGCGCTCCCAGAGCAGCTTGCCGATCTGAAAGACCGCATCGACAGGGATAATCACCAGGCCGGGGTGCTGCGCGACATACTGCGCCGCCGTCTCAACTGAGCTGAAGAAGTTGGTGAAGTTGCAGAAGTTGGCGCGGATGTTGTTGAGACTCTCCGTTCCTGGCATCCATGACACCACCGCCGTGCTGGGCTCAACCTGCTTCGCACCTTCCGGCGTGCCAATCAGGTGGATCTTGACGCCGTTGATCGGATCGGGGGATTCGATCACCGCGCTGGTTTTGTGCAAGACCGGAAACGTGATCGCATCGCCGGCGCACCAGACGTAGAATTGCCGATCGTTGATGATGTAGGAGTGCGGTGTCGGCGTAAGCGACAGCCCAAACCCTACGACATTGCCGTCCGCATCCCACTCGACACCAAGCTGGTGCAGCAGCGCTGTGACCGTCTCTTGCGGCAGCTGCAGCCGCGCGGCGATCTGTGCGGGGGCCACTCCTTGGCCGTCAAGCAGCAGCTGCTGTGTCGCAAGAAGGACGGTTGTTTCCTGCGGTGACCCTTCAAAGAGCTTGGTGAGCGTATCGGCCAAGGCGTGTAGGTCAGCGTTGGACACTGTTTGGTTCGACATATGTATACCTCCATCGAACTACAAAGCTACGATACGAGTTCCAGCGCGGGAATTGGGGGGACGACGTTACCCGCCTCATCCCACTCGACGTTTTCACGCATACTATCGTGCAAGCTCGCCGCCAGTTCCTCAAGTTAGTTTTCCGTTGTCATGACCATCCTCCTCGTGTAGTAGGGTATGCGAGCGCAGCATACACCCTCACCCCACAGGGAGAGTCAAGAGGGGAATTTGGCAACTGTGTGGCGCGGGTCTGAGGCGAGGAGGTCTCGGATCCCAGTAGACCATCAGAAGGTCGGCGAAGTCGTTGAGCCAGGTACGATCAGCCACAAAACGGATGGATATCCTACACAACCAGGATCACGTCATAGTCGGAGAAGGGGTCGATGGGGGTGTCAGGAATCGCCCGGTGCTGGTGAGCAGCACGGCGCGCAGCCCATGCGCGCCGTCGCCCACTCGATGAGTGTGGGTATGATCTCACGCGTTGGCTGGCCGGGTGTCATTTACTTCCTCTGGTCTGGAATGCGGGTGGCACATGGTTCAGGAGCTGACCTGGGCTTCGCTCGTCGTGTGCCGATTGCCAGTCAGCCTCCCTGAATACGCCGGGCCGGCTGCCCGATCTCGCCTGGCGATCTGCTCGACGATGTACTTGGCGTCGGCGCCGACTCCGGCGACGCGGTCGGAGAGCAGCGAGGACTGGAAGGGCAGCCCGATGAAGTTCAGGCCCGGCTCTCTCTGGACCACGCCGCGGTGGTGCAGAGGATCCCCGTTGGTATCGAACACCGGCAGCTGCATCCAGCGGTAGTCACGCACGAAGCCGGTGGCCCACACGACATTGGCGACCTCGAGGACGCGCCCATCCGCGAGCGCCGGCTGCCCGCCGCTGACACCCACCACCCGCGCCACCCGCTGCACACCGGCCGCCAAGAGGTGCTTGGGTTGTACACGGGCCAGCGGGTGGCCTCCCCTGAACGCCCGTGCGTTCCGGATGATCGAGCGTCCGAGCCAGGTGTCAATGGTGAGCCGCTTCAGCCCTTGGAAGGCCAAGCGCCCGACCTGGTAGGTCAAGGCGCCGAGGGCAAAGAGGTTGGGGAAGTGACCGGTGTCGCAACCGGCCAGCCAGGTCTGGTGTGTCGCTGCGAGCTCCAGCGCGATCTCGGCGCCGGAATTGCCCACGCCGACGACGAGCACCCGACCGGCACGCAACTGGCCGGGGTTCCGATAGTCGACCGAGTGTAGCTGGGCGATCGCCGGATCGAGCTGGTCGGCGAAGATGGGCAGGCGTGGGGTGGCGTAGGCGCCGGTAGCCACCACGACGTGGTTGGCCGCCAGGCGCCGCGCGCCGGCAGCGACCAGGTAGCGGTCGTCGCGTGTAAGCTCGTCCACTCGCACCCCGAGCTGCACAGGGAGCGCGAAGCGCGCCGCGTAGGCCTCCAGATAGTCGGCCATCTCGTCCCTGGTGGGGAAGTGTTCCCTGCCCGCAGGGAACGGCATCCCCGGCAGACCATTCAAGCTCGCCGGAGTGAACAGCCGCAGCGAGTCCCAGCGTGTGCGCCAGCTATCACCGACATGGTCATGGGCGTCCAGGATCACAAAATCGCGTCCTTGCCGGGCCAGCTCGTAGCCGGCCGCCAGGCCGGCCTGTCCACCGCCGATCACGACGGTATCGACGTGTTGGGTCGCTTTTCCAACTATCCGCTGCATTATCTTGATCACCTTTCTCTTCAGTTGATTTAGGTTGCCCATGTCACTCCTGGCGCGCATTCCACGCATCAGCCGCTGCACTCAGCAGCAGGATGAACCCGAGCTATGGTCAGCTCGCCAGGACATAGCCCAGAATAATGATAAGATCTGCGCTGGCGTGGATGATCCACGCCGCGAGAACTCCCCGCGTCTCTAACAGACTTCTCCCCGCGATCCAGCCCAAAAAAGTCGCTCCCAGAGCATAAACGAAACCTGCAAGGAAGCTCCCGCCTGGACCAGACATGCCCAGAAATGAATCGAAGTGATTCAGTCCAAACAGAAGCGTTGTCATGAACAGAGCTACATCGCCACCGACCACATATTCTGCTTCAGCTAACAGCACAGTCCGATAGCTTACTTCCTCAGCAATAGCGTTTATGAGCGGAAACAAAATGATGACCGGAAGCGCCGCGATCAAGTTGGTCGCAAAGTCATCATTGATACTCCCCTTGAGTCGTATCGCAAGAAATCCCCCGGTACAGAGCATGAGGATCGAAAAAATGGGCGTCAATCTATACCATGAGGTGTTTGAGCCAAACAACCGCCATTTGGAAGCGACCGATAGATCGCCTTTGGTGAGAAACAGATCGTTTCTGGTTCGTCCGTGGGCAAAGGCAGCCATGAGCATGAACAACGCAGGAACCGATTGGAGCAACGCATTCACCATGGTCCATTGGTAGGTCAGGGTCGAAGTGCGAAACTGTATCCAATACGGGCTCTGTTTAAATAGATGTATAAAAAGATAGCCAGACGAAAATGCGAACAGGGCGATCAAGAAGCCCCTGATCGGACGCAGATCCGGCTGGGACGATATGATTACAGACAACACGCCGAGTATCGCAACTCTCGCGATATCCGACCACAATGCCGATCCAGTAGGGATGCTGCTCAGAGAGAAAAGCGTGTCGAGCAGGATATAAGGAATGTCACTACTCGCCAGAAGTGCGAACCAGGCGATGGCAATCACCATATTTCCTGCTCTGATTGAACTCTTGATCATGATCGACAGTCCTCCTTGTACAATGGCATCGCTTCTTCCGCACATCGAGCCGGTCGGCGAAGCTAGCCACTGGTGTAGTGGCAGAGACCCCAGTGACCACCACGTGGTTTGCTTCCAGCGCCGCGCTCCGGCCGAGATCAGCTAGCGGTCGCCGTCTGGTGTAAGCTCGTCCAGTGGCGCCCCGAGCTGCACCGCAAGCTCGAAGCGAGCCGCATAGGCTCCGGACGGTGTGAGCGCAGTCTACACCCTCACCGCGGGGGGAGAGTCAAGCGGGAGATTCAGACCTCGTACATAATCGGCCAGCTCGTCCTGGCTCGTCGTCGCTTTTGGTGAAGCCGGTTCACTCTGCAGCCCAACGGATCGGCCTGATTCAGGACAATAGTAAGCGTCAGCATGGCCCTCATCAAGACCGCGCCTTGGGGCAGCCTAGCTAGCGCCAGGCGTGCGAGTTCAATTGCTCGGCCGCCTCGCTGCGATAGCAGGCGAGCAGGGCCCCGATGGCAGTGGGCTGCCCCACCAGGTTCTGGATGCCGGTGGTGTGCTAGTCGGCAGTGAATCGTCAATCCGCGTTCACCGGATGTGCTACGCGCGGCCTAGGTACTTCACTGCCCCACTTCGCCGCGGTCATCATTCCATTCGACCGGATACTTACCAACCTGGTAGGCATCACCGACGGGCAAAATGGTTGCGCCGGGATGTTGGTCAAGCCATGCGGAAGCGGCTTGGGGCGAGCGGAAGAAGTGTACGTAGTCGCAAAACACGCGCCTGATGTCAGCTGACGCTTCGGGGGTGACGAGGGAGACCACCGCCTCTGGCGGTTCGACCTGCTCCACCCCATGCGGGGTGACCGTAACGCGGATCGGGGTGCCGGTGCTGGCGCACGGTGACTGAACCTGGACCGTTTGTCCAACCAGTCCAGGAAACATCAGTGAGTCGAGGGCGCACCAGGTAAACAGCAGCCGCCCATCCAGCTCGAAGCGGTGCGGGGTGGGATTCAGGGTCAGCCCGGCGCCGACGATGTTGCCCGCCGCATCCCATTCGAGGCTCAGCCGTTTGCGAAGTACCGCCACAACGTCTTCACGCGACCGTCCAAGGTTCGCAGCAAGGCGTTCTGGGGAGATTGGCGCCCATCAGAGAGAAGGACAACCAAGCGTCGAAAGAGTAAGGGATCATTCTGATCGACCCCTTCGTGCATACTACGATACAAGGTCGCCGCCAGTTCCTCAAGTCGGTTTTCCGTTGTCATTGACTATCCTCCTCGTGTGGTAGAGTATGCAAGTGCAGCATACACCCTCACCCCACAGGCAGAGTCAAGAGGAGAATTTGGCGACTGTCTGGCGCGGGTCTGAGGCGAGGAGGTCTAACTCAGTCTCTCCCGCCAGCTCCGCGGCGTGAGCACACTGAAAATCACGAATGCGCTGCTGTAGCGCCTGCAAGTCAGTGATCCGGGCTTCGATGCGCGTGAGCGCGGCCTCCAGTTTTTCACCGAAATGCGGTCCAATCGGCTCGCCTGGGCGCTCAAGATAGAGAGCAGTCAGGTCCTGGATTTCTTTGAGGGTCAGCCCGAGTGAGCGCATGGTACGAATAACCTGTACACACCACAGCGCCTCCTCATCAAAGAGGCGGTAGTTACTCTCACTGCGGCCAAGCGTGTAGATCAACCCGAGCTGTTCGTATTCGCGTAAGGCTTTGATCGGCACACCCGTCCGCCGCGACAGTTGCCCGATTGTCATTGGTTTCGTTAACATCATTTGGACACCGCTTTCGACCTGGTCAGCCCTGTTGCTCTGTTGGGGTGCCGATGAGAGTGAGCTGACCCAACCCATATCACTCTTTCAGCAGTGGTATGATTTGTTGTTGGAGTACTTCACCACTCCCGATGACCGTTCCTGTGCTTGAACCAATCAGCGGTTCAGGGAGCGTCTCCCACTTCGCATCCGGGCCGTACAGCAAATAGCCATCCCAGATGATCTCTTGCGCGTTATTGAGATGCTGGGCAAACCACCGACCAGTGAGGCGCTGCTCATCCCAGAGATGTGTGACCCGCCGGTCGGGCATCACCTCTGTATCCCAGGCACTTCGCCTATCACCGGGGAGCATTGAAAACCAGACCACATATACGCGAAGGTTGGCAGTCGGGTGCTTGGCGAGAATCTCCTGCTGTACCCAACGGGCACCTTCCTGGCAGACGCCTCATGTCGGTGACAAGAGCAAGATCAGTCGTGGTGCTCCAGCATCTCGATTGAAACGGGTCTGGAGGTCTTCGATGTGCTGCATATCGGTCAAGACTGGAGCAGGCGCAGTGAGCGTGCCGTTTCCCGCCATGCTGCCGGGTGTCGTTCGTTGTGCTGAGGGCAGCACAAACAGCAGCAGCAATGCAACGAACCCGCCGAGCAGGGGGACGAGCAGCGCAATGATTCGTTTCTTCATCGCAGTGACCTCCTACGAGTAACCTTACTGCGTATGAGCTGCGGGAGATTGCTGTGTTGAGAGATGTTGGCGACGCGCGGCAATGATGCGCCCGAGCTGGTAGACCGCTTCCACCGGCAGCGCACGTGCCTGCGGATGGTCCGCCTGCCAGCTCGCGGCGGCCTCAGGCGAAGCGAAGAAATGCCCCTGGTTGCAAAAGCTTGCCCGGTTACAGGCGTCTGGGCCGGTATCGGGGATGCTGAGTGAGACCATCGCCGTGGCGGGATCAAGGGCGCTCACACCTTCAGGACCGACACGTAGCTGGATCGATGTCTGTGTGATCGGACAGATGGACTCGACCTGCGCGGTTTGTTCCAGGAGAATGGGATACGTCAGCGCATCTAGGGCGCACCAGGTATAGAGCGTGTGCCCATTGATACGAAACTGATGTGGGGTTGGCTGTAATGACAAGCCCCAGCCGACGACCTGTCCGATCTCGTCACGCTCGATGTCCGGCATGCGCTGGAAGGTCTCTGTGACCGCGATGTCAGATATACCAAGGGCCGCGCCCATCTGAGCGGCAGATACCGGCTGGCCCTGACCTAAGAGCCGGAGAAGCTGAAAACAGAATGCTTCATTCGTACCGCAGATGCGCTCAGCAAGAATCTGCCCCAACGCCGTCAGCTCAGTCTCATCCATACGCCCTCCTATTCTGCACAGCAACTCAGTTTCGACGGGTCTTTGTAGCGCGAGATCGCCACAATCTTGAGCGCCTCGGCCATCGTCGGATAGACGTGGATCATATCGATGTAGTCGTCAATCGTTGCGCGAAAGCGCATCGCCATCGCCGCCTCGTGAATGACTTCGCCGGCGTTGGCACCCACCATCGAGACGCCCAGGACCTCCTTAGTATCGTCGTCGATCACCATCTTGATCATCCCACGCGTATCGCGGATGGCTCCAGCACGGGGAACGAACTCCATTGGAATGGTGTTGCACCAGCAGCGGTGACCGGCAGCATTCGCTTCCGCATCGGTTATACCCACAATGCCGATCTGCGGGTCGGTAAAGATCGTGCGTGGAATAACCCGATGGTCAACCACACGCGGCGTGCGGCCTGTCTCCTCGGCAAAGGCGTTGTGGGCGACAATAACGCCGTCGTGTGCCCCAACCGGCGTCGCAAGCTGATTGCCGTGCTGTGCGCCGATCACATCGCCAGCAGCAAACATGTGCGGCACAGAGGTGCGCAGATGCTCATCAACTTTGACCGCTCCCCCGTCTACCAGCTCGACGCCAGCGGCCTCAAGGCCAACATTGCGGGTGTTGGGCTCGCGTCCCGTTGCAATCAGCAGCCGAGCAGCCCGGAACGCTTGCTCTTGACCATCCACACGGGCGGTCACGCTCACTTCGCGCTCATCGCCTGAGACGCGCACCACCTCAGCCTTCGTCTGCACATTGATACCTTCGTTTCGAAGAATGCGTTGAATGGTGATGCCGACTTCAGGCTCATAGCCATGCCGTAGCACCCTGGTATTGCGCTCAAGGATGGTGACCCGCGTACCAAAGCGAGCAAACATCTGGCCAAGCTCCAGGGCAATATATCCACCACCCACGATGATCAGCGAGGAGGGCAGCTCTTTCAGCTCCATCTCCTCCTGGCTCGTGAGCAGGTCGCTTGTCAGGTACGGCGTTTCCTCAAGCCCTTCGATAGATGGAAGCGTGGGGCTTGAGCCAAGGGCAATCAATATCTTGTTTCCGCGAAGCTCGGTCGTACCCTCCGGCCCGTCCACCGCGACAGTATGCGGGTCCAGAAGCCGCGCGCGCCCATACACCACATCGATATCCTGATCTTTACCGATGATGCTTTGATACTTCTTGTCGCGATAGCTCGAAACAAGCTCATCCTTTTGAGCGATGAGCTGGTCGAAGTCGAACACTGGTTCGTGGGGGGCAATACCAGGGTAGCGCGGATTGCGGGCATCAAAGATGATTTTTGCTGCCTCAATCAGGTTTTTCGAGGGCAGACAGCCGCGGTTGACGCAGGTACCACCGAGCGTTCGTGCCTCGGTCATCACGGCTCGTTTGCCCAGCTCTGCAGCTCTGAGCGCCGCAGCAAAGGCTGTTGAACCGCTGCCCATAATCACCAAGTCATATATCTGAGGTGTACTCAAGGGAGTCTCCGATCTTCAACGAGCGATTGGGGTTGATGGCGCTGTGGAGATGAGCACGATACGCCACTCTCTGGGCTAGGTCGTTTCAGAAGCCAGATGCCGAGAACAATCGCGGCGAGAAAGTAGCCGGCACTCAACCCGATCACAAGGCCAGTATGGGTTGAGCGCCAGGTGCCGAGGGCTGTCCGACCAAAGAGCGCAACAAGAAGCGGCAAGGTGAGGGATACATGACAGGGACAGGCCAGAAACCCCGTGATGAGCAAGAGAGAGGAGCCGATGGAACGTCGCATAGGAGCCTCCCTATTCCCTTTCAGCCTACTCGTTTGCCGTATTGAGAACCGAACAAGTGGCAAGCTGCTCGCCATGCAGGACCACCATATCCTGCGCCAGCTTGATCAGCTCCCGCACGCGTGGGTCACACACGCGGTAGTACACGAACTTGCCGCGCCGCTCACTCGTCACAAAGCCACACCAGCGCAGACATTGCAGATGCATGGACACACGGCCTTGAGATGTACCGACAGCCTCAACCAATTCGCTGACATTGTGCTCCCGCTCCAGGAGCAACAGCAGAATACGCAGCCGGGTGGGATCGCTCATACCGGCAAACACGCGGGCGAGCAACTGGGCTGCGGTGTCGGATTGTGTGGAAGTGGACGGCTGATCAGGAAGTACAGCAGCGGTCGTCATCACGATACTCCTATCATATTCTGATAAGCGAATATCATAATGATATTTCTAAGAATGTCAAGTGCTGCTTTGGTTTGCCCGACTTGACAGCATCCAGGGGTCTGCTACTATAATGACTAATCATTCATTTTGTTTGCCGAGACAACCCGTTGCGCGGTCGCCAGGTCGTCGTGCTGGGTTCGCTAGGAGGTGGGCTCGATGCGACAACTCCGCTCTGCGCGCCTGCATACCCTTCGCGCGACGATCCGCCTGCTCTATCGCAGCCAGCCGCGGGCATTTGTGGTCAGCGCGGTCGCCTCGCTTGCCGAGCCGCTCTTCTTTCCCGCCTTCATCCTGCTCCTGCAGCGTCTGTTGCAGCACATCACGGCCGGCGGCGCCATGCAGATCACCCCCACCGTGATCCAACTTGGCATCGGCCTGCTGGCCTTACTCCTGGTGCAGCGCCTCGGCATTATTGTCCGCGACGCTTCCTCGACCATCCTGCGCCAGGAGGCCTGGGTCGTGATCAGCAAGCGGATCATGCAGAAGTTGCCTTCCGTGCCCTACCCGCTCTTCGAAAACAATGCCTTCCAAGCCCGCTATGGGCTGGTGATCCGCGAAGCGGCCCAGCGCTCGATCACGCTGGTCGACTCGCTGCTCTCGACCGCGCCGATCTTCTTCGGGCTGCTCGGGCTGGCGATCACCCTCTTCACGATCGCACCGCTGATGGTGCTTGCGATGGTGCTGATCGCGATCCCGGCCGGCTTCATCGAGCGGCGCTTCAGCAACGCCATGTACGCCTTGCAGGAACACACGGCGCCGAACCAGCTGCGGATGGAGGCGCTGACCAATATGCAGGTGGACGCGCCCTGGCAGCGCGATGTGCGAGTTTACCGCAGCAATCTGATCGCGCGCGAGCATGGCGCGCTCGCTGATGCCTATCTAGCGCAGCTCAAGCAACTGACGAGGCGCTTCCTAGGCTTGCGGAGCGGCGCGGTGCTGGTACAAGTGCTGGGTTTCGGCCTGGCGCTCACTGCGGCAGGGGAGCTCATCCGTCGTGGGCAGATCAGCCTGGCCAGCCTGGCCGTCCTGGTGCCTGGCATGGCGCTCTTGTCGGGGATGCTCGGGTCGCTGATCTACCACTATCGCGAACTGCTGGAGTCGCTGAACTACGCGGAGACCTTATTCGAGTTTCTCACGACTGAGTCCTTTGATGGCCACCTCGCCACATTGCCACCCCCGGCTGCGGCCTTGGCTCGCGCGGGTCTGGC
>LJCR01000899.1 GCA_001399705.1 Kouleothrix aurantiaca | reverse complement strand
GTACGGCGCTGTGGGCGGCCAGCGCGCAATTTCCAACCCTTACCAGTGCCACTGCTTTTGAGCGCGAGCCAGCGCTGATCGGCCTGGGGCGCACGCTGGCGCGTACCAGCACCCATTCCGCGCTGCGCGCCGCGCACTGGGAGCGTGGCAACCTTCAGCAGTTTGCACCCACGGCGTGCTACGACCTGGTGATTATCGGGCACGTGCTGAACGAACTGGAGCCGTCGCTGCGAGAGCAAGTGCTTGCGCGGGCGTGGGCCGCGACTGCTGGCGTGCTGCTGATTGTCGAGCCGGGTACAGCGGCGGCGTTTGAGGTCGTGCGCGCCGCCCGCGATGCGCTGCTGGCCGAGGGTGCGCAGACAATCGCGCCCTGCGCCCACGACCGCCCCTGCCCGCTCGAAAACGACTGGTGCCACTTCCCGCAGCGCTTGCAGCGGCCGGCGTTTCAGCGCCGCGCGCGGGGCGCGCCATCGCCATGGGAAGACAGCAAGTTCGCCTATGCCGCGCTGGCGCGCTTTGCACCGCCCGCGCCAATCTGGGGCCGCGTGATTCGCGAGCCGGTGAGCAACAAAGCCTATGCCGAGGCGCAGGTTTCCTCAGTCAATGGAATCGAGCACGTGTGCGCGCTCAAGCGCCACCGAGCGGCCTTTCGCGCCGTGAAGGAGCTTGCCTGGGGACAGGCGCTTGCCGCGCCGCCCGACACGGAAGAAGAAGCGTGATACTGCGCTTTATGCGTCGGGTGTTGGGGTCGGGTGGGCAATGCGGCGCTGCCACCACAGGCCGGCGATGGTTGCCAGCACGGCAAAGAGCGCAAACAGCGACAGCCGCCAGGTGGTCGTCTGCGCCTGCAGCAGATCGTGGCCGAGCGCCGTCCAGGCGAAGGTGCCGGGCAGCATGCCCACGGCGGTCGCCAGCATAAAGCGCGGGAAAGAAATGCTGCTCAGCCCGGCCAGGTAGCTAATCAGGTCAAATGACACAATCGGCGTGAGCCGCGCAATCAGGATCACCCAGAAGCCCTGCCGCGCGCCAATCGCGTCGATGCGCTCAAGGCGACCATGCCCGAACCAGCGCGCAACCAGATCGTGGCCGAGCAGGCGCGCCAGCCAGAAGCTCACGGTTGCGCCCAGCAGCCCGCCGCTCCACGAGAGCAGCGTGCCCCACCACACGCCAAACACCACGCCATTGGTCGTGGCGATCAGCGAGCCGGGCAGCGGCGCAATCACCGATTGCAGCACCATGAGCAGCAGGCTGATCGCCGGCGCCCACAGGCCAAAGCTGCGTACATAGGCGGCAATCGCCGCGATCGAGTCGGCGTTGAGCACGCGCCACACCGGCGCCCACCATTCCGGGCGCAGCCAGGCGCTCAAGGCCAGCAGAAGCAGAGAAACCAGCAGAGCAATGCGTTTCATACAATCACGGGTGCGCTGATCGGCGGATCGTTTGTGGTATTATGGCACAGAACGTCGCCCTTGTCTGCGCGTCGCCCATTCCGCGAAGGAACGCTCCCATGCCCGAAAACCAGCTCCTTGCCGCGCCCGCAGGTCTCGACGCTGCGATCGCCTGGGCCGGGCGCCACTGGCTGCTGCTGCTGAACAGCGGCGCGGCGCTCTATGCGGGGTTGCCCTGGCTTTCGCCAATCGCCAAGGCGACCGGCCACCCGCTGCTGGGTGAGCTGCTTTTCCGCATCTACACGCCGCTCTGCCACCAGCTGCCCGAGCGCTCGTTCGTTTGCTACGGCCACCAGGTGGCGTTCTGCCACCGCTGCGCCGCGATGTATACCGCGATTGTGGTGGCGGGCCTGCTGTTTGCGCTGGTGCGCCGCTGGGTGCGCCCGGCTTCGCTGAAAGTCGCCAGCCTTTTGCTGCTGCCCATGCTGCTCGATGGTGGCTCGCACTTGGTTGATGATGTGTTTGGGCTGGGCTGGCGTGGCGGCGGCGACGCGATTGGGACGCTCAACTTCTGGCTGCGGATGATAACCGGCGTGCTGGTAGGCGTGGCGGCCTTTGTGGCGATCTACCCGCGCCTGGAGCGCGATGTCGGAGGGGCATTTGCGCCCGCGCCGCGGCAGTAGCGCGCCCGCCGCGCGCTTGCCGAACTGTGCTACAATACGGTATCCTTACCTCGGCAATTGATCAGCGCTGTTTCGCTACCTGAAGCATTGGAGGGTTGTCATGGATATGTTCCTGAATCTCCGCTTCTTGATCGCGGCTGGTGTGGTTGTGCTGCCACTGGCAGTACTTGGCTACCTCGTGTTTAGCACCGCCATGAATACGCGCGGGCCGGAAGATCTGTAAGCATTGCTGGTATGCAAAGGCCCGCGCCAGAAGTTCCGGCGCGGGCCTTTGCATACCCGTCAATCGCGGGCATCGAGCCCGCCCGAAAGCCGAACCTCCAGCCACGTCAGCACAAGCAGCCCAAGCAGGGCCGCGAGCGTGCAGTGAATGCCGGTGCCCAGCGGGTTGAAAGGCTGCCCGGCCTGCTGATCGATCTGCC
>LJCR01000898.1 GCA_001399705.1 Kouleothrix aurantiaca | reverse complement strand
CTACCACAACGCGCACACGCCCGGCGAGCTGATCGAGCGCGCCGACGGCGATGTCGCCACGCTGGCGCGCTTCTTTTCGCGCTTTGTCGTCTCGGTGCTGGGCAATGGCGCGCTGATCCTGGGCGTGCTCCTTCTGCTCGTGTTCGTAGATTGGCGGGTTGGCCTCGGGCTGGGCGTGTTTGTGCTGATCGCGCTGGTGGTGATGCTGCGTATTCGCGCCACTGCCACGCCGCTGTGGGCAGCCGAACGCCAGGCCAGCGCCGATTTTTACGGCTTTCTGGGCGACTACCTGGCCGGGCTGGAAGATGTGCGCTCCAGCGGCGCGGGCGCGTTTGTGCTGCGGCGCTGCGCCGAGCTGATGCGCTCGTGGCTCCAGATCACGCGCCGGGCAGGCATGCGCGGCTATGCGCTGGTGGCCTCAAGCCACGGGTTATTCGCGCTTGGCACCGTCGCCGCGTTTGCGCTGAGCGCAATGCTGTTTCGCACAGGCGCGCTGACGCTTGGCACGGTCTATCTGATCTTTCGCTACACCGACATGCTGCGCCAGCCAACCGAGCAGATCCGCAACGAGGTGCAGGATCTGCAGCAGGCCGATGCCAGCATCGGGCGGATCGAGGCGCTGCTGGCCACCGCGCCGCGCCTGCGCGACGGCCCTGGCGGCGCGGTGCCGCCCGGCCGGCTGACCGTGGAGTTGGATCATGTTTCGTTCGCCTATGGCGAGCATGGCGCGGTGCTCCATGACGTGAGCGTGCGCATCGCGCCCGGGCGCGTGCTGGGCGTGGTTGGCCGCACCGGCAGCGGCAAAACCACGCTGACGCGCCTCCTGCCGCGCTTCTACGACCCGAGCGCGGGCGCGGTGCGGCTTGGAGGCGTCGATCTGCGCGACGTGACGCTCCAGGCCGTGCGTTCGCGCATCGGGCTGGTGACGCAGGATGTGCATCTGTTCAATGCCAGCGTGCGCGACAACCTGACGCTGTTCGACCCGACGGTGCCCGACGCGCAGGTGCGCGAAGTGCTCGAAACGCTTGGTCTGGGCGACTGGCTCGCGGAGCTGCCCCACGGCCTCGACACCGTGATTGGCGCGGGCGGCGTGGGCCTGTCGGCCGGGCAGACACAGGTGCTGGCCTGCGCGCGCATTTTCCTGCGCGACCCCGACGTGATCATTCTGGATGAAGCCTCTTCGCGGCTCGACCCGGCGACCGAGCGCCTGGTGCACACCGCGCTGGAGCGCCTGCTGGCAGGGCGAACCGGCATCATCGTCGCACACCGGCTCGATACGGTCGCGTTCGCCGACGATATTCTCGTGCTCGAAAATGGGTGCGTGCGCGAGTATGGCCCGCGCCACAAGCTTGCCAGCGACCCCGATTCGCATTTCGCCGCGCTGCTGCGCGTTGCCGCCGAGGAGGTGCTGCTATGAGACCCTTACCAACCTGGCGCTATACCCTGAACATGGCGCGCTACACGCCCTGGCTCTACCTGCTGCACGGCGCGGGCTGGAGCCTGATGAACCTCTTGTCGCTGGTGCCGGCGCTGGCCGCCCGCGCCTTTTTCGATACGCTCACCGGCGCAGCGCCCGCGCCTGGCGGCATCGCGGGCGTGCTTTTTCTGCTGCTTGGCATTGCGGTCGCGCAAACCGCGCTCTGGCTCGGGGCGGGCTTTGTCGAAATCAATTTCCGCTTCAGGATGAGCGCCCTGGTGCGCCGCAACCTGCTGCGCCTCCTTCTCGCGCTGCCCGGCGCGAGCGCGCTGCGCTTCTCGGTTGGCGAAACGATCAGCCGCTTTCGCGACGATGGATACGAGGCCGAAGACAACATGGACTGGACCGACGAGGCGATCAGCCATGGCGTGTTCGCGCTGGTCGCATTCATCATTCTGCTGCGCATCAACGCCACCATGGCGCTGATTGTCGTGCTGCCAACTGTCGCGGTTGGAATAATCGCGCAGCGCGCAAGCGTGGCGCTCAGCCGCTACCGCGAGGCCAGCAGCCAGGCTAGCAGCCATGTCACGGGCGCGATCGGCGACATTGTGGCGGCGGTGACGACTGTGCAGGCGGCTGGTGCGGAAGCGCGCATTGTGGCGCAGTTTCGCGCGATCAATGAGCGCCGCCGCACCGCCATTCTGGCCGACCGCGTGGTGACGCAGGTGGTGAGCGCGATCACCACGAACACCGTCAGTATTGGCACCGGGCTGATCATGCTGCTGGCCGCAACTAGCATATTGAACGGGATGATGACGGTTGGCGACTTTGTGCTGTTTGTGGCCTACCTGGAGTTTATTGCCTCGTTCGCCACTGGCCTCGGCCAGTACCTTGCGCACTATCGCCAGACTGGCGTGGCCTTTGCGCGTATGGATGCGCTGATCGGCGATGCGCCGCCTGAGGCACTGGTTGAAGCGGTGCCGCTGTATCTGCGTGGCGAATTGCCGAAGGCTGCGCCAGGGGATGGAGGATGGGAGATGGGGAATAGGAATTCGCCGCCAACCCCTATTCCCCATCCCC
>LJCR01000897.1 GCA_001399705.1 Kouleothrix aurantiaca | reverse complement strand
GTATACTCGCTTGCGCCGCTTGGCGAGCTACTCGCAAATGCCGGCGCGCTGGGAGCTGGGGTAGCGATCTGGGTGCCACACGTGGTGCAGAAACGAGCGTTTGGAGCAAGTTCAGTGTCACAGGTTGGACAACGCACGTCGTACTCCTTTCTGAGCGAATACAAATAATGGAGCGCAGCACAAAGCTACGCGCAGAAGTTCATATACCTGTAAAGCTATACGCTGGAGCGGCGGGCCAGGTTGCACAAAATAGTAAAGATCCGCAAAAGCGACGATTGCTGAGTGCCAGGCACCCTGCCGCGCTTTTGCGGATCTTTCGAGCAAAACGAGCTAATTGCCTTTGGTCAGCGTCGCCAGGAACTCAGGGTTGTTGCGCGTCTTCGACATACGCGTCAACACCAGCTCGGTGCCTTCGTTCTCGCCAAGCATGCTCACCATGCGGCGCAGCGTCCAAACCTGGCGCAGGCTATCGCCCAGCAGCAGCTCCTCGCGGCGCGTGCCCGACCGGGTGATATCGATGGCGGGGAACACACGCTTCTCGGCCAGCTTACGGTCGAGGTGCAATTCCATATTGCCGGTACCTTTGAATTCCTCGTAGATCACATCGTCCATGCGGCTGCCGGTATCGACAAGGCAGGTTGCGATAATGGTGAGCGATCCGCCATTCTCGATATTACGCGCCGCACCAAAGAAGCGCTTGGGCGGGTACAGCGCCACCGGGTCAATACCACCCGACAGCGTGCGGCCGCTTGGCGGCATGTCGAGGTTATAGGCGCGCGCAAGGCGGGTGATCGAGTCCATCAGAATGACGACATCCTGCCCGCCTTCAACCAGGCGCTTAGCCCGGTCGAGCGTCATCTCGGCAACCTTGGTATGATCTTCGACCGGCTCATCAAACGTTGAAGAGATCACCTCGCCCTTAACCGAGCGCTTCATGTCGGTGACTTCCTCAGGCCGCTCGCCAATCAGCAGCACCATCAAGTGAACATCGGTATGATTCGCCGTGATGCCATTCGCAATCGACTTCAGCAGCAGCGTCTTGCCGGCCTTGGGCGGCGACACAATCAAACCACGCTGGCCACGGCCAATTGGCGCAATCAGGTCAACCAGGCGCGTCGCCAGGATATTTGGCTCAGTCTCGAGGTGCAGCTGCTCATTCGGGAAAATCGGCGTCAGCTGATCGAAGGACGGGCGTTTGCGCGCCGTCTCGGGGTCCATGTTGTTAACAAGCTCAACGCGAAGCAGCGAGAAGTAGCGCTCGCTCTCCTTTGGCGGCCGAATCTGGCCCCACACGCGGTCGCCCGTCCGCAGGCCAAAGCGGCGAATCTGCGACTGCGAGACGTACACATCGTCGGGGCCAGGCAGCAGGCGCGGGCCGCGCAGAAAGCCAAAGCCATCCGACACAATATCTAAAACCCCATCGCTCAGGCTGTGGCCAGCTTCTTCGGTTTGCGCCTGAAGCAGTTTGAAAATCAAATCCTGCTTTTTCAGCCCGCTCACTCCGCTAATGCCGCTGACACGCGCCATTTCGCGCAGATCATTTAATGTTTTCGTTTCCAATTCAGCGACATTCACTACCGGCGTACGATCGCGCGTTTCGATCAGCTCAGCCGGCGCCTCATGATTATTCTTCATTCGTATACGTGGCACACGTAACTCCCATCACCGGCAAAACTACTCACCGGTACATAGAACCCACGCCCTTATCCTGCCTGAATATGCAGTAGCTGAACAGTGGCAGGGAATTGCCGCGCGGCAGGATGCATGCTTAGTTAAGAAGGCAAGCATTATTGCGCGGTTAGGGTAAACAATTGTAAACAGGGCAAACCAAAAACAACGGCAGCCGGCTACCGCCACTCCACCGCGGCCATATCGCTGGCTAACGCTACCATAGCATCTACCGCACCAACGACATATAAAATTCTAATTTGAGTTCGCAACGCATTCATGAGGATGATTGCAGACGTACAGGACTCACTTGTTGTTATTGAGGTTTGCGCCGGACTGCATCACAGCATGCAACTGCGCATTTGCGGCAGAAAAACTCTGAATACAGCCTGGGGGATCAACCGAAATATGATAGAGCGGGGTAGCACTATCCAGGTAATAGAGGATGCTTAAGCAACGCTTTAACCTGTGGGCATGATTATAGCATAGTTGTCAAGTATACGCCAGCGGCGAAACGCAAGTGTGAATTGGCGCATTCGCTTTTCCGGGCATATGCCCTGGAAAATGTTCACACAGGCAAAGCCCCGCACATTACAATTGCATCGCGAAACACCTGTTTGGAAAGCCAAACACATGCACTCATCCTTGACAACACCTAAGCAAACATGTACAATCCTTAGGGTTATTTATGTCATTGCAACGGTTCAGAACAAGTGATCTGATTTTATTATGTGCTCTGGAAATTGTATAGTATTATAAAGTGTAAAACATTATTCAATTCAATACACTAGTTCTCTGCTTGTACCAGTAATTTGTTACACTCGAAATACTG
>LJCR01000896.1 GCA_001399705.1 Kouleothrix aurantiaca | reverse complement strand
GAGGAGCACTGCAATGGAATACGTCATTGCGACCGTGAAATATATCTTTGTGGTGGCGGCTGGCGTCGAAGTCGCGCTGATCCTGCGCGCGCTCTACCAACTGGCCCGCGAAAAGGCCCAGGTGGCGCCCCTGGCTGCAACTGCGGCGGAGGAATAGCCTGTGCGCTATGTCCTGATGCATGTGTCCGACCTGCACGCCGGGCCACCGTTCCGCGCCCAGCTCGCCGAGCAGGTTGCCCGCGAGGCGCACGCGCTCAAGCCCGACCTGCTGGTGGCCTCGGGTGATTTTGTGCAGCGCGCCGATTTCGCCAGCCAGTGGAAGACGATCACGGCCTTTCTGAAGACACTGCCCGAGCCGCGCCTGGTGGTGGCTGGCAACCACGACGTGCCGCTGTTCAACGTCTTCAATCGGCTGTTTCGCTCGTACAACGCCTACAAGAAGCACATCTCGCCCGATCTCAACCCGGTGTTCGAGCTGCCCGGCCTGATGGTGGTGGGCGGCTGCACCGCGCACGGCCGCACCGTGGATGGTGGCTATCTCACGCCCGAGCAGCTCGCAACAATGGAGCAGCACTTCCAGGCGGCCCCGCCCGGCACCTGCAAGGTCGCCGTGCTACACCATCATGTCGTCAACCCGCCCGGCTCCGAAGGGCGCAACATGATCAAAAACGCCGACGAAGCGGTTGCCATGCTCGATCGCTGTGGCGTCGAGCTGATGCTCTGCGGGCACATCCATGTGTCCTACGTCGGCACCACGCTCGACGTGCGGCCCGATCTGCGCCAGGGCACGATCATTTGCCAGAGCGGCACCACCACCTCGCGGCGCGGCAAAGGGCGCGAGCACGGCAAGAATTCGTACAACGTGATCGAGATCGAAGACGAGGTGATTCGCATCGGCCAGCATATGTTCATGGAAGATGCCGGCGAGTTTGTCGCGATTGCCGAGCATGTATTCCCGCGCCGCTCGGCGGGCGTGTACAAGCTGCCGCGCGCCAAGCGCGTGATCAAAGCCGACATGGATACCGAGTAGCGACGACTGACGAACGGATAATTCACCACTGAGACACAGAGGCACGGAGGTTTTGGAGGACGACTGACAACCGACCACCGACGACGATAGCGTCCTGAGTAGCGGCGTCAGCCGCGTATCGAAGGGCGGCAACTGGAAAAATAAACCGCAAAGAACGCAAAGGGCGCGGAGGGTTGCAAGTTAGAAGGTCGCAGGTTGTGAAGTTGCAGGTTATTTAACAGGCGCGCACTGCCACCTGCCTACTCTCTAGTGCCGACTACTTGGTTCTCGGTTCCGTAGTTCTTGGTCTGGGCGTATAGCAATACGCCCTTCGTCGGCTCTCTCTCATCACTCATCGTATACTCACACTCCGACGCAACTTCCCCCACCTTGCTGGCGTACCTTTTGTAACACAATTGTGTGGTGACGCGCTGTATGGCACAGGAACCAGGCACCCGCAAACCAAGCACTCAGCCGCTGCCAACGCTGCCCGAGCCGCTGGCCCCGCGCACTGAGCCGCGCCAGCCCCTGCCGCGCTGGTGGCGCTGGGCGCTGCTGGCGGCAGGGCTGCTGCTCGCCGGCGGGGTGGCGCTGCTGCTGATGCGCGTAAACGACCCGAGCAAGGACGCGCGCCCGATCGAAGTGGTGAAAGGTTTTGTTAGCGCGATTGAGGCGAAAAACGCCGACGCTATGCTCCAGTTTGTCGAGCCGACGATCGCGCGCCGCGAGATCAGCCCCGAGCTGCGCTCCTACGTCGAGTACCTGCGTGAAGTGCGCTTCAACAACCCGCGCTACGAGCTGCTCGACAATGACGGCGAACAGGCGCATGTGCGCTGGACCACCAGTATGCACTATGTGCTCGACCTCGGCGACGAGCAGAAAACCGGCGACCGCCCGATCGACACGACCTTCACGCTCACCAAGTTCGAAGGCACATGGTACCTGACCGACGCGACCCTGCCGCGGTAGGAGTTGCACGTTAGAAGGTTAGCAAGTTTACACGTTGCAGGTTGCTGAACACTGCCAACCTGCAAACCTGCAACCTGCCAACCTGTAACCTGCAAACCTGTAACCCGCCAACCTGCAACCTGCCAACTCAAAACGAAGCACTCAACACTATCATGAAACGCACGCTTCCCGCCATCCTGCTCGCCCTCGCGCTCGCGCCCGCGCTGACGCAAGCCAGCCCCGACGCGCCCAACGACCCGCAGTTTGGCGATCAGTGGGGCTTGCGCCAGGTTGGGGCGCAGTGCGCCTGGGCTGTCACCACCGGCAGCGCCGACGTGACGGTGGCAGTGGTGGATAGCGGCGTGGACCTGAACCACCCCGACCTGGTCGATCGCCTGCGCACCGACGGGCGCGATTTTGTGGATGGCGACAACGACCCGAGCGACGAAAACGGCCACGGCACGAATGTCGCTGGCATCGTCGCCGCCACGCTCGACAACAACGAGGGGATTGTTGGCCTTGCGCCCGGCGTTCGCATTCTGCCC
>LJCR01000895.1 GCA_001399705.1 Kouleothrix aurantiaca | reverse complement strand
GGAATTCCACAAAGCCTACCTGCGGCTGCCAGCCCAGCACGCGCGCCGCCTCGGAAAGGTCGTGCTGCTCAACCGATGCGGGCAGCGCAATGGCATACTTTTCGAGCAGCGCGGCGCTTCCCGGCACCTGTGCCTCGCACCATTCTACCCCGCCGCGCTGGAAGTCGCGCACGATCGCGGCCGGCATGTGGTGGTCGCTATGCACGATGGTGCGGAACAAGCCGATGCTGCCAGCTGCCGCCGCACGGAGCGCCGCGACCGTGGCCGCCGCCACATCGCGCCGGTCGACGCCGTTGCGCAGCAGCTTCGCGCCGAAGGCCAGGTAGGGCTTCGGCACGAAATCGTGATAGCGCAGCAGTGCTACCGCCGCGCCCGTGGTCTCGTGATACATGCGGCCCAGGTCTTCGCCCAGCACCTTGGTTACGCTGTACACGCTACCCCAGCCATAGGCCATTGAGGAAGCAAACACAACTGCGCGCACGCCCTCGGCACGGCACGCCTCGAACAGATTGAATGTGCCGTCCACATTCACTGCAAATATCGTCGCGTCGCTCACAGGCGGGTTGTGGCCGGAATGCCATGCCGCCAGATGCACCACAGCCTCGCAGCCACGCACCGCCCGCAGCACATCAGTGGGCGTGCGCGTGTCGCAGCGCATAAACTCCAGCGCGCCCAGGCTATCGTTTGGCGGCGGCGCAACGTCGGCGCGGCGCACCTCGTGCCCTTCATCGTGTAGCAGGCGGCATATCGTCTGCCCCGCAATCCCCGATGCGCCGGTCACAAGCACTTGCATGGTGTGATTACCCTTCTGGTGGTGCAACGCATGAGAATAAGGCGCTGATCTCGCCGGCGATTATACCAAATTCGCCAGAACCCCGGTGTGTGCTGCGAGGAAATGGGACACTGCACGTTTTGCAGTTGATTGTGCTGCGCGCTTTGCAGCTCGCGTATCACCAAATGCGAATGATGACTTCGGAACTGTTATGCTGGGCAGGGCTGCGCTCGCTCCCGCTGCTGTGAAAAGAAGATTCTTCACTGCGCTGCCGCGAAGGGAACCTTGAGTCTTGCCGAAGGATTCAACATGCCAAAGGAACGTGCTTACCGGATTTGGCGCTATGGGCAGTAGTGGCTGCGGAAATACAGCTTTGTGAAGCCCAGCCGGGCGAAATTGGCGTAGGCCGGGCTGCGCATCGCCGCGTCGGGCGCTTCGATGTCGGCGGCGAAGCTGCGCGCGCCAAGCGCCAGACCCTCGCGCACCATTGCCGCGCACAGCTGCAAATCTTCCGCGAACGACGGCGCCATCATGCCGGGCACTGGCGCCTCAACGCCGAGCCACGCGCGTCCGTCGGCGTCGATAAACATGCTGCGCACGGCCACAATCTGCGCGTCATTGCGCAGCGTGTAGTGGTGCCAGCCCGCGCGGTTCGCGAATGCCAGCAGCCACGGCGACGTTGGCAGGCCGTAGCAGCGGTCGATGAAGCCAGCCCATTCAGCTGCCGTGTCGGCCGAAACCTTCTCGACATGGTGGCCGGGTAAGGCCACATCATCCAGCGGTGCAAGCGGGCCGGCGTCGCGGTAGATGCGCTCCCAGCCGCCCTGCTGGCGCAGCCCGCGCGCCAGAAGCCATTCAGGCAGCTGCGCGGGCTGGTTGATCGGCGTGTGGTAGATTGTGCAGCGCGCAACGCCCGCCTCGCGGTAGCGCGCCAGCGCCGCGTCGAGCGCGGCTTCGGTGGCGGGCTGGGCGACGCCGAGATTCTTCACGCAGTTGAAGTGCACAAACGGAATGCGCGGCGAGCGCGTGAGCACCACGTCGCCAATGTGGTGCATCTCGACCCCAAACTGGCGCGCAAAATCGTCTGGCAGCACCGAGTACATGTCGATCCAGGCGTTTACTTCGCCCATTTCCACCTGCGCGGCTTCTTCTGGTGTTATTGTGGCATCATCCACAGCATTCTTCCTCCCAACAATTGCGCGGCTGCGCGGAGTGTGCGCAGAACCGGCTCGATGACCTGCCACAATCTATTGCGCGCCGCGCGGGCTGCGTGGATGAGTGCCAGAGTGTGTTTATGCCCGCGCGTCAACCTTCCTGAGGAAATCAAGCACGGCGCGGTTGAAGAGCGCGGGGCGCTGGAGCGGCGCGAAGTGGCTCACGCCGGGCAGCAGCACAAATTCCGCGCCGGGGATGCTGCGCGCCAGGTACTCGGCGTGCTCGCGCTTGATGAACTCATCGTTCTCGCTGAGCACAATTGTCACCGGCACATGAATGCGCGCCAGATCGGCGGCGCTGTAGTTTGGCTCGGTCTGCTGCATCTGCCCCACCGCGCTGGAAAATGCCTCGAAGTCGCCGGGCGTGGGCGAAAGCGCGGCGTAATCGTTCACATGGCGGCCAAAGCAGCGCTGGAGCGTCGGGCCGAACTCGATCTCCTTGGTGCCGCTCGGGTCCATGTTGCAGGCGAAAAAGAACACGCCGGCCGCGCGCTCGGGATGCTGGTCGGCCAGCACCAACGC
>LJCR01000894.1 GCA_001399705.1 Kouleothrix aurantiaca | reverse complement strand
GCGAAGCATCGAGCCCGAACGGGCGCTGCCCGGCCTGCACAAGCGCACGCTGCAGCTTGCCGGTGCCACAGCCAAGCCCAAGCGTTTCGCCCGCCACATATGGCAGCGCCGCGCGGCCCCAGGCAGCCCATTGGCCCCCCGAAACCAGCGCGGCGACAGTGTCGTACGTCCAGGCGAATTCGCGATAGAAGCGTGCGAACCCCCAGCGAATCAAGCCAGCATACCAGGCTGAAACAGCCGGTACACGCGCATCTGCGCGATCGGGCGTCGGCATTACACTACCGAGCGCAACGCAGTTACCGGCGCTCCTTGATACGGGCAGCCTTGCCCGTCAAGCCACGCAGGTAGTAGAGCTTCGAGCGCCGCACCTTGCCGTTGCGCACGATCTTGATCGAGTCGAGGCGCGGTGAGTGCAGCAAGAAAGTGCGCTCAACGCCAATGCCGTGCGACGCAATGCGGCGAATGGTGAAGTTCTCGTTCAGGCCGCTGCTGCGGCGGCGAATGCACACACCCTCGAATTCCTGGGTGCGCTCGCGATTGCCCTCGACCACGCGCACGCCAACGCGCACGGTGTCGCCAACCCGAAACTCCGGCAGGTCGCTCTTGAATTGCCGGCTTTCGATCTCTTTCAGAATTTCCTGCGACATGGTGGCGCCGCTCCTTTTAGTGCACAAAGAGCGGGGGATGCCAGGGTGGTTGTGGCGCCCCCCGCCGGGATCACTACTCATTCAAAAACCGGCTCGGATTATAGCACAGGCTGCTGCCGAAGGCAAGCTGATGAGCGCCGCGCAGCCTAGGCGGCTTCCCGCGCAACCGCCTGCTCGACTACCTCGCAAATGTAGTGCAGCACCTGCAGGTGCGCTTCCTGAATGCGCGCGCTGTCGCTGGCCTGCACTACCAGCGGCAGGTCCGCCAGTGCACGCGCCGCGCCGCCATCCTTGCCGAGCAGCGCAATGCTGAACACGCCAGCCGCCCGCGCGGCCCGCAGCGCGGCGGTGATATTGGGCGAGTTGCCGCTGGTGCTGAAGCACACCAGCACATCGCCGGGCTTGCCCAGCCCTTCGAGCTGGCGCGCGAACACGGCGTCGTAGCCAAAGTCGTTGGCGATGCATGTGAGCGCCGAAACGTCGGCGGCGAGCGAGACGGCCGGCAGCGCGCGGCGATTGCCACGGTAGCGGCCGATCAGCTCCTCGGCGAGATGCTGCGCGTCGGTGGCGCTGCCGCCGTTGCCGCAGGTCAGCAGCAGGTGGCCGTGCGTGACGGCATCGCACACCCGCGCGGCGATTTCTTCCACCAGCGCGGCCTGGCCGGCCATATCGGCCAGCGCCCGCAGGCTGGCGTCGATCTGCGCTTGAAACGAAGGTTGCTGGTTCATTCTAGCTTCTCAATCACACAAAACACACCGCGTGCATGCGGTGCATAGCAGCCATGTGCGCCCTGCTGAACAAGGCCGGCGCGCAGCATATAGTAGCACAATCAGCGCGCAAAGCGGTGGCACGCTTCTTGCGTAAGCGCCTTTTGCGGCACAAGGCAGGATGCCCGGAGTGTAGCGTAGCAGTAAGGAAGGCCTTATGTCGAATATTCCCCCGCCGTCTTCTGGGGCAGATGATCTTCCACCACTTGAAGTACCACAATTGGCAGATTCGGGCCTTGCCGAAGAAGTGGCCGAGATCGCCGCTGCTGTTGCCGAGATGCGGGCCGGGCAAGTTGCCGAGCGCAGCCGCGCCCGCCTCCGCCCGCTCGAAATTACTTTGCTCGCGCTGCTGGCCGCGTCGCTGATCCTGCACGCGCTGACGATCACGCGCCTGTTCGGCGTGCGCAACACGCTGCGCGATCAGATCGACCAGCTGGCGACCAGCATCAGCGAAGCCAAGAACAGTAAGCTGAATTATACCGTCGCCATTGATCAGCAGGTGCCGATCAACGTCGACGTGCCGATCCAGCGCTCGTTTTCGGTGCCGATCGATACGCAGGTGCGGATTCAGCAGAATATCGACCTGCCGGTAGAAACAGCGCTGGGCAACTTCACCATCCCGGTGCCGATCGACGCCAATATTCCGGTGAGCACAACCGTGCCCATCCAGTTCGACCAGACCCTCAATATCGACACCAGCGTGCCGATCAAGCTGGATGTTCCTGTTCAGATTGACCTTGGCTCCGAACAGGTATCGCCGGTGCTCGACCGGCTGCGCGAAAAGCTGATCGAGCTGCGCGATTCCCTGTAGTTCTTCCAATGGCCAGGCTGCCAGATCTTTTGTATGCGCGCCGTTCGCGAGCAGTGCGGTGCAGTTGAAATAACGAGGCGTAGAACGCATGGAAATTCCCCAGCCACAGCAGCCGCGCGCATCGCGCTTCCGGCGCCAGCAAGAAACTCATTCGATGATTATTAAGGCCAACGACGTCGAGAAAAAGTTCGGCGATGAGGCTGGCGTTTTTGATTTGAATTTTGAAGTGCCGACCGGCACCATTTTCGGCATGATTGGGCCGCGCGGCTGCTGTGGCTGGGGA
>LJCR01000893.1 GCA_001399705.1 Kouleothrix aurantiaca | reverse complement strand
CCTCGCGTGACTCGTTTATCAAGAACACCGCCGCCGGCCTGGTGTTCTGGCTGGTGCCCTATGGCCTGTCGCTCCTGCTGCTGCCGTATGTCTTCTACAAGGGCATCACCACGCGCGCCTGGCCAATGATCCTCTCGTGGTCGGCGCTGTTCTTCCTTGGCACCGGTGGCACCACACCCTACCCGAAAATGCTGCTCGGCGGCGCATTCGATGTGCTGACGCTCGACCGCTTTACCTTCTGGGCGACCATCACCCAGCTGCCGCTGCTGGGCGAATTTGTGGTGAGCATGCGCCACGGGCGGCTGGCGCGCTACACCCGCGAGCAGTTTGGCGATATCACCTGGCGGCTGGCGCAGATTACCCTGATTGTGAGCTATCTGCTGGTGTCGATCTTTGTCGCCAATCTCACGAAATTCCGCAAGTTTCAGCCCGACCCGATTAACTTCCAGCCGATTGTGACCTTTCTGGAAAAGGATCAGCACTCGCGCTGGCGCTACCTGACGCTGGGATTTGGCGACCAGATGGCCTGGCTATCGGCGCAGACAACCGCCTCCTCGGTCGATGGCAACTACCACTCGGCGCGCCGCCTGCCCGAAATGACCAGCACGCCGGTCGAGCGGCTGGAAGGCGCGAAGTACAGTGGCGTGCCGGGCATTGGCTCGTTGCAGCAGTTTATCGCCGTGCCCGATAAGTACAACCTCAAGTTTATTTTCTCGAACGACCAGTTCTACGACCCGCTTTTGTTTTTTTCGGGCTGGCATCGGCTGCAACGCCTTGAGAACGGCATCATGGTCTGGGAGCGCGAAGACATCCCGCCCATGCCCGAGGTACTGCCGCGCAAGGAGATTCCGTACTACCAGCGCGTGATGTGGGGCATTGTGCCGATGTCGGCGATTGTGAGCGCGCTGATCGCGTTTGCTTCGCCGGTGTGGGCGCCATACTTCCTCTGGCTGCTCAACCTCGACGAAGAAGGCACCGGCCTGAGTACCGGCCACCAGGTGCGCGGGCGCGTGTGGCGGCTGCTGGGCTACTGGTTTATGTTTGTGTGGCAGCGCATCAGTGGTTTTGGCCGGCGCGCCTGGCTGATGAGCCGCATCGCAAACGTGTGGCGGGCGATCGACGGTCGCCTGCTGCGCTGGTCGCAACTGCCCGTCAGCGATGACACGCCGCCCGTGCGCTGGCAGGTCTGGCTCGACTGGGCGCGCCAGCTGCCCCGCCCGCGCCCGGCCACGCCAACCGCGCAGCACATTCGCCTCGCGCTGCTGGTGCTGATTGTGCTGACGGCCGGGGCCAGCGCGGTGAATTGGTATACCAACCAGCTGCGCACGCCCGCCGCCGTGGTGCAAGCCTACTACGACGATCTCGACTTCCGGCGTTTCACGTCTGCCTACGCCCGCCTCGACCCGGCCACGCGCCCGGCCTACGACCAGTATCTGATCGACCTCTCGGTGACGGGCGGCATGGTCGCCTCGTATGGCAAGCTGAACAATGTGAAAGTCGATACCCTGGCCGCCGAGCCCGAGCGCGTGGAGCTTGCCGCCCACACCGACTGGGTCACCTCGCTTTCGACCTACCAAACCACACAGAACCTGACGCTGATGCTGCACGACGGCCAGTGGGTGATCGAGCCCGACGCGGTCGATATCACCGTGCCGCCCGAGCAGTTCTTCCGCCGCGCCGAGATCGGCTATGTCTCAACCGGCCGGCGGCGCGTCACCACCAAGCCCACCGAGTTTGGCGATATTCTCGACCGGCCCGAGCTGCAGGTCCTTTCGTCGCACCTCGTGAAGCACAACGGGCGCTACAGCGTGGTGGGCGAGCTGCTGAACACTTCGTCCGACCCGTCTGACGTGACGGTGACGGCATTTCTGCGCGATGCCGACGGCAAGGAGCTGATCCGCTACAACGCGCAGGAGGCGATGGTGCACAAGCTCCTGCCCAAGGAAGTCACGCCGTTTCGGGTGGATTTCGAAGGCGTCGCCGGCGCGGTGCTTTCCGACACGCTCGACCTCAAGAATTTCAAGCCGGGCGCATACACCCCGCCGGTGCTGACGCGGCCAATCGCCAGCTTTGATGCCTACGCGAAAGGTGTGGTGACGCAGCACGACCTTGATCGTAACCTGAGCCTGCAGAACATGCAGATCACGCGCAATGCCGATGGCAGCGCCCACCTGACCGGCCAGTTGCTCAACACTGGCACCGCTGAAGCGACGATCCCGCACGTGTTTCTGACCTACTACGACGCTGAAAATCAGGTCGTCTGGGTTGACCATATCTACATCCGCGATGCTGTGCGCCCGCAGCGCATGCAGCCGATCGATATTCTGCTGACGCCCGCCAGCGATGTCGAGCAGATCGGGCATCCGGGCGCGCTGTTTGCCAACAAAATTCAGCCCGATGTCGATGCGCAAACCGCCTGGCGCGAGCGCTTGCCGCTGCCGCCCGGCATGGGCTTTGCGTCGCTGCGCGTGAGCGTGAACTCATTTGAAGGCACGAGCCTGTGATACACCA
>LJCR01000891.1 GCA_001399705.1 Kouleothrix aurantiaca | reverse complement strand
GATCACAGTAGCCCCGAAGCGGCGTGGTTCACCTTCACGCGCTGGCCCGACCAGTACCTGACCTTTTTTGGCGTTCAGGATCACCCCCAGATCAACAGCGACGACCCGGGCGCGCAGCGCTATATGATCGAAAGCGCGATCTCCTGGCTCCGCAGCGGACTTGATGGCTTCCGCTGCGACTACGCCAACGGCCCGTCACACGCCTTCTGGAGCGCGTTTCGCGCCGCCACGCGCGCCGCCAGGCCCGACAGCATTACGCTTGGCGAGGTAGTTGAAACGCCAGCCTTGCAGCGAAGCTACCAGGGCCGCATGGATGGCTGCCTGGACTTCATGCTGCTCCAGGCGCTGCGCCAGTTTTTTGCCTTCGAAAGCATGAGCGCGCCGGCCTTTGACGCGTTTCTCCAGCGGCATCTGGCCTTTTTCGCGGGCGATTTCGCCCTGCCCTCGTTTCTCGACAACCACGACATGAACCGCTTCCTGTGGGTTGTGCGCGGCGACACGCGGCGGCTGAGGCTGGCGGCGATGTGCCAGTTCACCCTGCCGCACCCGCCGATCATCTACTACGGCACCGAGGTGGGGCTGGCGCAGCAGCGCGATGTGCGCTACGCCGACGGCAGCGGCCACCCGGAAGAATCGCGCCTGCCAATGCTCTGGGGCGAGCAGCAGGATCAGGGCTTGCTCGATTTCTACCGCCGGCTGGTGTGGTTGCGCCGCTCGACGCCGGGCTTGTGGCGGGCAGCGCGCACCACCCTGCTGGCGAACGACGCCGGGCTGTATATCTACCAGTGCAGCGACGCAACCCGCACCGCCACCGTCGCCTTGAACCGCAGCAACGGCGAACGGAGCGTGCGGCTCGCCAGTGGAGGCACGCACCGTCTGCTGCTGGCGAGCGAGGACGCCACGGCGCTGTATGGCACTACGCTGTTTCTCCCGCCATTTGGCGGGGCAGTTATCGCGCAAGGGGCCTGGTAAGCGAAGCCGCGCGGAGTGCCGAATATCTAGGTGTGTGGCGGCAGTGAGCGTGGGTCGGGTATTTGGAGAAGCGGGTGAATCGAGCCGCGCGCGCCAAAGCGCAGGATGACGTAGACCGTGTAATCGCGCGGGCACCAGCCCGGCGGGTGCCGGTGGTGCGCCACGTCGTCGCGGCAGAAATCGCCCACCCAGATCGGACCAAGATCGAGCAGTTCGGCGGGCGGCGCAATACGCACCCGCCGCGTTTTGATGCCGATCACGGCGAAGACGCCAGCCAGGCTGAGCGCAATGCAGCAGGCCAGCACCACCGTTAAACAGCCGCGTCGCCATCGGCCAGCCATCGCAGCACCTCGTTCGTGCGCTTGCAGCGCAGAGATTCGGGGGATGGGGAATAGGGTGTGCTTCCCTGGTTTCCGCATCGCGTTCTTGAAAATGCACTCAGCATGTTTCGCAGCCGGCTCAGTATAGCACTCCGCTGCGTATGCAGTCTTCAGTCGTCAGGAGCCAGAAGTCAGTAGGTTTTGGCTTTCTACAGCAGGTAGCAGAACAATTGACCACTCATGCGCGGCAAGAAGCGCTTTGGAGCGCGGAAAATGCAACTGCCTCCTGCCGAGTGCCGAGTGCAAACTGCTCTGCCGAAGGCTAAAAACGCCAACTGCGCAAGTTTTATGAACGAGACGCCACTATGAGCGATGCCCTGTGGTCCCTGCCCCATCACGACGGCTCGGCGAGCTATGTTCCCGACCCAAATCCCAAACTCGGCGGCACAATCAGCGTCTTCCTGCGCGTCCCGCGCGCGAGCAACGTCACAAGCGCCTGGGTGCGTGTGATCCATAACGGCGAGCCCGAGCTAGTGCGCGCAAGCATCGACCGGCAGGATGCGCGCGACACATGGCTGCGCGCGAAACTCGTAGTGGCGAACCCGGTGCTCAGCTACCGCTGGCTGCTCGATGGCGGCGCATATGGCTACCAGTGGCTCAATGGCGCGGGCCTGCACAGCCACGATGTCGCCGACGCCGCCGACTTCCGGCTGAGCACCTACGCGCCGCCGCCAGCCTGGGCCACGCGCACAATGTACCAGATCTTCCCCGACCGCTTTGCGAAATCGTGCGATCGGCCCGCGCCCGCCTGGGCCATACCCGCAAACTGGGACGACCCGGTAATTGGCGAAGGCCCCGACACAGCGCGCCAGTGCTTCGGCGGCGATCTTGATGGCATCGCGGCGCATCTGGATCATATCGCGTCGCTCGGCGTTGGCACGATCTACCTCACGCCGTTCTTCCCGGCCGAGTCGAACCACCGCTACAACGCCTCGACCTTCAGCGAAGTGGACCCATTGCTTGGCGGCAATGCGGCGATGGCGCGGCTCGCCGCCGCTGCGCATGCGCGCGGTATGCACCTGATGGGCGACCTCACCACCAACCACTGCGGGCACACGCACGAATGGTTTCAGGCCGCGCTGGCCGACCCAAGCTCACCAGAAGCAGCATTCTTCTTCTTTGCCGACCATCCAGCCCGCCATGATGCCTGGTGGGGCATG
>LJCR01000890.1 GCA_001399705.1 Kouleothrix aurantiaca | reverse complement strand
CAGTAGGCAGTAGGCAGTAGGCAGTAGGCAGTAGGCAGTAGGCAGTAGGCAGTAGGCAGTAGGCAGTAGGCAGTAGGCAGTAGGCAGTAGGCAGGGGCGAAAGGGTGAAAGGGTGATTTTGGCGGCAACGCTTGTCTTTCCCTGCACAGTTAACAGCAGCCAACAACCTTCAACCTTCCAACCTGCAACTTTTCACCATTCAACCTGCAACCTTCCAACCCGCCAACGCTAACGGATGGGCACTATGACCGAAACAGACGTTGATCTGAACTACCTGAATAAGCTGCTCGTTGAGCGCATGAAAGTCAAGCGCCGGCCAGTGGCGATCACCTACTGCGCCGACGCGCCGCCGCCCGGCTACGAGCCGGCGAATGTGGTGGCCTGCGCGATTGTGCGCGAGGCCGAGGAAGGCCGGCGCGTGTATGTCGACGCGCAGCACCACGACTGCTGGGTTGGGCAGTATCACCTGGGCTGGCTGCCCACGCCCCCGCCGCTCATTACCGAGGGCGAGTACCTGACCATGGCGCAGGGCTTTTTCACGCCCGAGGGCGCGCGCCGCAACAAGGCGCAGAGCAGCTCGCTGCCGGCTGGCGCGATTGCGGCGCTGGCGGCGGCCCCGCTCGACGACGTGCCCGATGGCGTGCCGGTCGACGCGCTGATCTGCATCACCGACCCGATGCACGCCATGCAGATCGCGGGCGCGGCCTCGGTGCGCGAAGGCACCTTCCCAATCGGCGAAATCGGCCCGTCGGCCTGCGCGTCGATCTTCGCCACGCCGCGCCTGACGCGCAACAGCGTGTTTGCCACCGGCGACGGCGGCGGGCGCATGCACAATCGTGTCGGCGCGGGCGAGATGTTCATCAGTGTGCCGCGTGAGCATTTCCGCTACATCATCGAGCTGATTGAGAACTTCCGCATCGACCCCGAGCAGATGCGCGCGCTGATCATGCCGTCGCACGCCCGGCGGGACGGGGAGTAGACACGCGACGCGAGATGCGGAGACAGGGTGAAGGGGTGAAAAGTAGGCAGCACGCTGTGGGCAGTAACCTGCAACGTTCCAACCTTCAACCTGCAACATTCAAACCTTCACGCTCTTCGCGCTCTTTGCGGTGAATAAACTGGTCGTCGTTCGTCGGTCGTCGGTGGTCATTCGATCTACAGAAAATTTACAAGCTCACGAATACAGATTCTGCAATTGGAAAGGGAATGCCATGAACCTGATTTTGCTCCAGGGGAGCGCGCCGGTGCCAGCATCGGGATTCATGCTGTGCTTCATCCCGCTGGCTGCGATCGTGTTGGGCCTAATCGCGTTCTTTGTGATGACCGACCGCCACGCTTCGCGACCCTACCTGCGCTTCAACCCGTTTGTGGCGGCCAACAGCACCGCCGAAGAGCTGGCGGCGCGGCCGCCGGCGGTTGGCGAAACGCCGGCTGGTGGCCTGGGCGCACCGGCTGGCAAAGCGACGGTGTCGCTCGGCGAGTATGGCGCGAAAGTGACTGTGCCGAAGGAAGCCGTGCCACCGCCGGCCGCGCCCGACGTGGCGGCTTCGTTTACCGGCGCGGCGGCCAGCAGCGTACCCAAAGATTTTGGCGCGGTCAAGGGCGTCAACCTGCCCAAAGTCGATCAGGAGCCCGAGGCTGCTGCGGCCGGCGCGCGCATCACTACGGTGATGTATAGCCCCGCAGGCAGCGACCAGGCCGGCGAGCATGTCCAGATCGAGAACAACAGCGGCGCGCCGCTCGATATGACCGGCTGGACACTGCAGGACCGCGCGGACCAGCACGTGTTCACCTTCCCGGCCTTTGTGCTCGCCACCGGCGCTGCCGTGACGCTCTGGACGCGCGCCGGCACCAACGATGCCGAGAACCTGTTCTGGGGCAGCCGTGGCGCGATCTGGAACAATGCCGGCGACACCGCCATTCTGCGCGACGCTTCTGGCAATGTCGTCAGCCGTTTTTCCTACGACGGAACGAAGTAGATAGCCCACGGGACGCGGAGACAAGGCGGCAGGGAGATCGGGCAAAGGCTCCCTGTCTCCTTGTCTCTCTTTCTCGTTGCCGTGGCGAGGAGCACCTCATGAGTGAGCGGATCGCGCTCCAGTCAGATCAGCAAACCAGCCAGCCCTGCAAGCTCCACCCCCAATCCATGTGCCCGGCCTTTGGCTCGCTGCGCATCCTCACGCGCATCGAGGGCTCGCACCCGGTGATGGCGACCGACACCGGCTGCCTGTACGGCCTGACGTTTGTGACACATTTCTATGGCGCGCGCAAATCCATCCTCGCGCCGCAGCTTGGCACCGCCGAGCTGATGAGCGGGCAGGTTGTCGAAGGCACGCGCGCGGCGATCGATACGGCGGCGCGCGAGCCGGGCTGCCGCCTGATCCCGGTGATCTCGCTGTGCGTGGCCGAGACGGCCGGCATGCCCGAGGAATTGCTGCCCAAGCGCGTTGGCGACGCCGACGTGGTGCTGGTCGCCGATATCTACGCCGCCCGCCAAACCGATACCCTCGGC
>LJCR01000892.1 GCA_001399705.1 Kouleothrix aurantiaca | reverse complement strand
ATGCGAACCCTGCCGCCGCATCAGCAGCACGCTTCCTGCCCGCCACACCAGCACCGCCACCCCTACCTTCGGACGCATCGGCAGTTCCTTCATCGCTATGAGTGCACCATCGAGAAGCAAAGCAGCAATCGGGGGCGAATATCGGCATGAACTCGCCAATCTCCTTTCCCCATCCCCTAACCCCTGCGCCGCAAGCGCATCAGTCGTCCTTGAGGTCGTCGGGATACAGGTAGTAATTTGCCGCCGAGGCCGCCTGCCCGCCCTCGTGCACCGCCGTCGTCACCTGCTGCGCAAACAGGCGCGTCACGTCGCCGGCCGCGAACACGCCGGGCACATTGGTTTTCTGCTCGGTGTCGGTTTCGATATAGCCGGTGTGCGAAAGTTCCACCCCCAGCGCAGCCGCGAGCTGCGATTGTGGCGTTGCGCCCTGCTGGCTAAACAGCTGATCCAGCTCGATGCGCTGCCCGCTCTTGGTGCACAGCGCCTTGAGCTGCCCGTTCTCGCCAATCACCTCGGCAATCTTGTCGTGCACCAGCGGGATGCCGGCACGCTCCAGCCGCTGCTGAAACTTCGGCGTGATCAGGCAATCGGCGCTGTTGGTAAGCACCGTCATGCGATCAGTGAAGCGCTTGAGCTGCAGCGCCTCGGCCGCGCTTTCGTCGGTGTTGCCCACCACTACCACGCAGGCATCCTTGCAGCCATAGCCGTCGCAGGTGATGCACCAGAACATGCTGCGGCCCACATATTCATCCCAGCCATCGAAGTGCGGGTAGTGGTCGATCACGCCGGTGGCGAAGATCACCGCGCGCGCGTGCCACTCGCCATTCTGTGTTTCGGCGCAGAAGCCGCCTTCGGCGGGCGCAATCGCTTCGACTTTATGCTCAAGCACGCGCACCTGCCGGTATTCTTCCAGCTGCTTGCGCCCCAGCTCGCGCAGGTCGCGCGCGGCCACGCCGCCAGGGAAACCCAGGTAGTTGTGGTTGATCTGGTGCCATGTCGAGCGGCCGCGCCCTGCGTCGAACAACAGCACCTGGCGGTCGTAGCGCGCCAGGTAGAGCGCGGCAGAAAGCCCGGCCGGTCCACCGCCAATCACCATCACGTCATACATGTCGGCCATGAAGCTCGCTCCTCTAGTGATACCGCTGATACCCTTCGCGCGAGCTATAGCAAGCCACGTGCCCGATCACGCCTCAAACGGCACGCCCCAGGCCCGAAGTTGCGACTCGATGCGTTCGAGCTGCGCGCTGGCCTCGGCAATACCGTTTGTGACATGCAGCGGCACCTCGCGCTCGGGGAACTGGGCGCGCTGCGCGCTGAGCTGTGCCAGGTTGCGCCGGTAGATCGCGCGCAGCCGGAGCGTGTGCTCGATCTCCTGCGGGTCGGCGGTTTCGGCGTCGGCGGGCTGGTCGTCCACGGTTTCGCCCCAGCCGCGCAGCCGCGCCTTCACGTCGGCGATCTCGCGCCGCGCCCGCGCAACATTCACCGGCACCTCGTCGGGCAGCTGCCCGGCCGGCAGCACGCGCTGCAGCTCAAGCAGCACCCCAAGCTGGCCGCGCCAGCTCGCCAGCAGCTCGTGCGTGGCAGCGATGATATCTGGCTGTGTGCCGATCGCAGAATTCGTGGTCATTATACATGCTCCTTTTCGTCGGCGCGCCCGCGCGACCCATCCACGCGCCCGGCGCTGACCGTATCTAATCAATAAAGCGTTGCGTGTTTGCTCTTGGCGAGAATAACAGAATAAAATAAACCTGTCGCAGATGCGCGCTGTACTATAGGGCCCCGCGATGCCCAGGTGGCGCGCCTGGCAGCCTTTCAACGCATGGAACAGTTGTTGATATATATACACCGATAGATAAAGACGAGGAGCAAGATGATGGCGTCACACAAATCTCGAAATCGCGCAATTATTCGCGCGTTGCTGGGCACGCCGCTGGCTGCGGCGCTTGCTGGCATTGCATATAGTACATTCGGCGTTGATCACGGCATGATGCTGCCGGCGGCAGTTTCGGGCGAGCGGCGCGAAATCGCCACGCCGGCCGGGCGGATCAGCTACTACCACGCCGGGCGCGGCAAGCCGCTGCTGCTGATCCACAGCATCAACGCGGCCGCCTCGGCCTACGAGGTGCGCCCGCTCTACGAGCACTACAGCGCCTCGCGCCACGTCTACGCGCTCGACCTGCCCGGCTTCGGCTTCTCCGAGCGCTCGCAGCGCGAGTATACGCCGCGCCTGTATGTCGACGCAGTTATGGCAATGATCGACCAGATCCGCCGCGACACCGGCGCCGACGAAGTCGACGCGCTCGCGGTTTCGCTGGGCAGCGAGTTCCTGGCGCGCGCCGCCAGCGAGCACCCCACCCGCTTCGACACGGTGGCGCTGGTGGCGCCCACCGGCGTTGGCAAGAACGACACATGGTATGGCGAGCCGAACAGCGTGCGCGGCAACCAGGCCGCCAAGGCAGTGTTTAGCGCGCTTGGCCGGCCATCCTACGACCCGCCGACCAGCCGCGCCAGC
>LJCR01000089.1 GCA_001399705.1 Kouleothrix aurantiaca | reverse complement strand
TTTGGTTTTCAGGCCACGGCGGGCGCGGGGCGCACCACTGGGCCGCGGCTGGCCGGGCGTTTTTGGCGCGCCATTGCTGCCACTACGCGCCCGCACAGCGCGCTTCAAGTTCGAAAGGTTCACCGAGCGGCTGGTCAGGCCATAGCGGAGAAAATATGCCGTCGTCGCGCGGTCGCTTTCAGGAATAGCGGTGTGCATCTCGCCACCCAGCGGCGTTAGCCAGAAACGCTGCGGCGCACCAATGGCGGCGGCCAGCTTGCGGATGGCCGCTTGATCACGCTTGCCGGCAATCAATCCGGGCTGCTCAACATAGACAACACCGTCAGGTGCAATCAAGCGCTGAAGCTCTTTCACCAGCGCAGCGTCGGCGCTAAAACGCGCAAGCTGCTCGGCGTCGGCAATAAACACCAGGTTAGCGCCACCCTGCGGCAGGCTGAGCGTGTCGGTCATCAGGCGCACATTGAGCAGCCCAAGGCTCAGGGCTACGCTGTTCACCTGATCGAGCGCGGCACCGTCGGCGCACACAAGCACCTCGCCTGCGGCGCGTGCAAGTGCCGCCAGGGCAGCGCGGGCCGGTGCGCCAAAGCACACAGCGCGCGCAACATTAATATGTGGTAATAGAAACAGCCAGTTCGCGCCCGCAACCTCGCCTTTCACGTTGGTGCCGGGCAGAAACTCGGTTGCCAGTGTTGTATCAAGCATGGAAGGCAATCGCTTTCTTCATAAATGCGCAGCGAACTGCGAAGCTGCGCCAAAATTCTCTTTTATTTGTTTCGGCGCTGGCGCGACCTGCCAAAGCAAGCCTCAACCAGCGCCGAATGCGACAAGGCACGATATACGCTGCGTCCGGGTTTAGGTAAACAGCTTCCGCATCAACGGGATTTTCAGCAGCTCAGGGAAGGTTTGCTCGATATTCAGCGACTTGCGATTCAGCGCCACCACCGCCAGCGCCACCACTCCGGTCACTGCAAAGCTGATGTACACATACGGGTGCTTGGGCGAATAGTTCTGCGGCATCAGCGACTGGAAAACCAGCAGCGCCACCGAGGCGATAATGATGCTCAGGTAAACCTTGAAATGCTTAAACTCGAACAGGCTGATGCCGGTACCGAAGCGCAGGCCAGCCTGCTTCAAGAAATTGTGGATGATCATCGTGCCACAGGTGCCACAGGCCGCGCCAAGCGCACCATAGCGCGGGATCAGCATCAGGTTGATGATCACATTCACAACTGCCGCGATGATATTGATTACGACGATATAGCGCAGCTTGCCGTAGACCTTGAGCGTCAGGCCGTTGAAGCCCAGCGCTGCGTTGAAGTAATAGCCAAACGACAGCAGTGCCAGCAGCACCGCCGACGACGCATATTTCTCGCCGTATAGCAGCACGGTGAGCGGGGCGGAAAGCGAAAACGTCAGCGCAAAGATCGGGAACGACAACACCGAAGTCCACACCGCCGTCTGCCAGTACAGGTTGTTAATACCTTCATAGTCCTGCCGCGCAAACAGGCGCGACGCAATTGGCGTAAACAGGATCGTGAAGCTTTGCAGCACAAACTGGTTCAGCACCGCCGAAGGCAGGATGGCACGAAACGCCGCCACCTCGGTGGTTGAGCGGAAATGCCCGAGCAGCACCGCGTCGGATGAACTCATAAGCACATACACGAGGTCGGAGGTGAGCAGCGGAATGGTGAAAGCAAACAGCTCGCGCGCTGGCACAGTCAGCGAATCAAAATGGAACTGCTTGAACATCTCCTGTTTTTGCAGCGTGCGGAACAGCGTAAAGCCATACACTGTTGTGCCAAGGATGCCAGCAGCCAGGTAGCCGCTCGCCAGAAAGAACTCGTCGCTACCGAACAGCATCAGCAGCAGCACCACACTCAGCTTCAATCCCGGCGAAAGAATATACTTTCGGAAGAAAATAGCGCGCGGGCTGGCAAAGATCGCAAACATCGACGCAATTAAGTCGTCCAGCGCCTGCACAGGGGCCAATCCAATCAAAATCAGCAACAATGCAATGATCTGATCTTTATCGCCTTCTTTTTCATTTAAGAGCGTTTGGCCAATAAACCCCTGAAAGAAATACGCCGACAAAATCATCAGCGTGCCGAGCGATACGATCGTGCCAATGACCAGCAGTATCGTGCCAAACATTTTATTGTAGTCGCGGTGCTCGTGGTAAATCGGCACAAATCGTGTGATCGCACGATCAAGGCCAAATGTCGCAATTGTCTGCCCAAGTGTCACAAACGACATTGCATAGGCAAAAGCGCCATAGTTCGCTTTTGAAAGGTAGCGTACAATCAGCACCTGAATGGCAAAGTTTGCGACCATTGAGATTGTGCGCCCCACCAGCATGAGGCTCGAACCACGAATCTGGCGGTTGGTAGACGAGTGCTTCGCACGCGCTTGCGTGTCGCCCTTCACTGCATCTACTGGCGGGGTCGAAGCTGTTTCCATTGAAATCAAATCCTTTTTACAAAGGAGGCTGCTGGGCAGGCAGCCTCCTTTGGCATATATGCAAACTACAAGGCCGGAATTACGACGTGGCCAGCGCCGCGCCTGCTGCAGGTGCTTCGGCCACCGCCTCGCTGGCCTCGCGCGCGCGCTGCTCGGAGATATACATCACCGCACCGGCCAGCGCAATAAACATCCAGAAGTAGCGGATAAACGCGAAGTGCAGGAACAGCCCCGTCGTCAGGTAGGTGACAATCGAGAGCATGTAGGCCGTTGCCATGTTGGCAATTTCTGGGTCGGCCTTCATCCAGCGGTTGCGCGCCCGCGCCAACCCGGTCATGGTGACGTAGAGCACCATTAGGAAGCAGCCCAACCCGGCGATACCGGTTTCAGCCGCGATGCTGAGGTAGAGATTGTGCGCCTGCCGATCCTCGTTCAAAGTGCGCAGGCCAATCAACTCAGAATACTGCTGATAGTAGTTCGGGAATGTGCCTGGCCCCACCCCAATCAGCGGGTGGTCGAGGAACACTAAGGCAGCCGCGCCCATTTCCGTCAGGCGGCTCAGCGTGGCACCATCGGTGGAGCCAACCGCCTCGGTGCCATCCGAAAACATTGAGCCAAAGCTTTCGAGCGAAACAAGGCGCTGGCTATACTGTGGCAGCGCCAGCAACAGGATATACAAGCCCACCGCAATAATTGCGACTTGGTAGAGCTTGATATAGCGCATAAAAATCATAATCACCAGCATCAGCACAAAGCCCACCGCTGCACCGCGCGAAAACGCCAGTGCCGCGCCAGTAGCGCTCAGTGCCGTGCACAGGCCCGCCATACCACGCAACCAGAGCTTGCGCTCGCCCAGCATGCGGAAAATGCCGAGCGGTACCAGCATCAGCATCACCTGCGCATAGCGATTTTTCTCGCCAATCTGGCCGGCCAAGCGCCACTGGTCAACCGCGCCGGTAATAGCGTCCTTCTGGCCGGCGTTGAACACCGCCTCGCTGGGCTGGGCAAAACCCCAGTAGTTATTTTTGAATGTGCCGGTGGCCTGCTGGTAGAGCGACAGACCGCCAATAAACGCGCCCGCAATCAGCAGCGCCCAGGTGGCGCGCCGCAGCGTCGCGGAGGTACGAATGACGTTCGACAGCATAAAGAACAAACCCAGGCCTTCCAGCAGAAAGGTTTGTACATTGCTCAGCGCTGTGCCTTTATAATCGGAAAAAAGCGCGCCCACCACCTGCACTGCCATAAACAGAAAGATCGGCAGCAGGATCGGGCTGATAATGATTTTCTCGCGACGGAAAACAATATAAGTTGCCAATGGGAACACCAGCAATGCCGGCAGCGCGCCGCCAATCAGGCTGGGCACATCATGAAATTTAACCGCAATAACTGCGGCGTTGGTGAAGAGGACGAACAGCACCACCAGCGTGCCAAGCTCAGGCCAGGCAAGAATAGCGAGCGTCAGGATAGCAGTGAGAATAATGGTTGTCGCCAGCGCGGCCTGCCCGATCACAATCAGGCCCAGCACACCCGCCAGTGCGATCAAAAGAACTGGCACCAACATGCCGCTGCGGAGCGCCGGAAAGCGCTGGTACAATGGCTCGACTTGAAACATATGAACCTCCTGCGTGGAATTGCGGGCTATTGCCGCGAAACCGCTTGACTGCGTTCCGATACAGCGTTCGACTGGGCAGCCTGGTCGGCCACGGCCGAAACCGGCCGATCCTGGCGCTGAGGCTCCCAGAAGTCAATTCGGTGTCCGCGGATGAGATTGATTGCAGCGATCAGGGACGCCACGTTCACCATACAGAAAAAGAATGGAATGGTAAAGATCTTTAGCCGGCCCAGGCGCGAGTTTTTCATCAGCATGCCAATCAGGGCGCAGCCATAGAATGCAAGTTGCGCAACTGTGGCGATCTGGTAGATCAGGCCGGAGTTCCACAGGAGCGGGCTGACAATCAGCAGAAGCAGGAGCGGGAAAACCACCAGACGCCGCAGCACTTTGTGGGAAAACAGCTGAAAGGCATAGAACCCGTAGCGAAACGGGTTCAGCAGCTCGCGCCGCACTACCAGAACGCCGCGCAGGCCACGTGTGATTACGCGTGTTTTGCGGCCAAACTCCACGCCGCCCGTGCCGGCAACCGGCTCGTACGCAATCGCGTCGGGCGCGAACACCAGCCGGTAGCCCTGCACAATCACATCAGTCGAAACTGCAAAGTCATCGGTTACGCCTACCGGCACGCCACGGAACAGCGCGCGCCGAATGGCGTAGATTGCACCGGTGGCCGAAATGGCATTGCCCGATTTGCTCTGCGACTGCTTGAGCTTGCGGTCAAAACTCCAGTAGCTTTGCTCGCCCTCGCCGCTCAAGCTTTCGCTTTTCTTGGAAGTATACACCTGGTTGCCGGCCACGCCACCCACCTCCGGGTCGGCGAAGGGGCGCGCCAGTGCGCGCAGCGCCTGCGGATGGTACATACTGTTGGCGTCGGAGAAGACAAGAACCTCGCCGCGCGAAGCCGCTACGCCCGCGTCCAGCGCCGGCGCCTTGCCTTGGCGTGGCAGCGCCAGCAGGCGCACATTGTGGGCAGCATAGCCGCGCACAATATCGTTGGTGCCGTCGTTCGAGCCGTCCGACGCGACGATCACCTCAAGCTGCTCGCGCGGGTAGTCCATCGCCAGCACATTATCCAGCTTGGCGGCAATATTGTCGGCTTCGTTGTGGGCGGCAATAATCATCGAGATCGGCGGCGTGATTTCGGCTGTGGTGTACGGCTTGCGCACCAGCCGGCCGCGCACGAAAATAATACCGGGAAACACAACATAGGTGAAGGCAGCGATCGCAACAGCCGCCCAGAACAGGATTTGTAGCGTCAAGATCATCGTGCTCCTCCGATCATCAGTTGCACGAGCGTTGCAGCATTGTCGTTCAAATCAAACTCGCGGAGCACTTTTTCGCGCCCGGCGCGACCCATGCGCTGGCCCAGCTCAGGGTCGTTCGCGAGCCGCTGCAGTGCGTCGGCCAGCGCGGCAGGATTTTCGGGCGGCACCAGCAGGCCGGTCACGCCATCTTCCACAAGCTCAGGGATGCCCGAGGTCTGCGTCGAGACGACTGGCACCTCACAGGCAAGCGGCTCCATCAGCGCCACAGGGATGCCTTCCATTTTGCCCGACTTCGTACGAATGCTCGGCAGTGCCACAACATCGGCCTTAGCCAGCATCTTCAACACCTCGGCGCGCGGGATTCCACCGGCGAGCTTGACGACATCGCCAAGATTATCGCGGCGCACCTGCTCTTCCAGATCTGCGCGGTTCTGGCCGTCGCCAATCAGGTGGCAGACAAAGCGTAATCCGCGCTGCTTCAGCAGGCGGCACGCTTCCACCAAATAGGTCTGGCCCTTCTTTTCCTCCAGCGAGCCGACGCACACAATCGTGAAAAGGCCGTCGCTGGCTGGTTTCTGGCGCGGCTGGAACAGGCTCGTATCAACGCCGCAATGCACAACCTTGATTTTGTCGCGCATGGCCTCGCCAGCGTGGCGCGTGATCAGCGCCTTGTTGTATTCGGAGATCGCCACCACAAACTTGGCGGCCTGCACTTTTTCCTTCAACATATGCTGATCGACATAGATATCGTGGGCGTGAGCCGTAAAGCTGAAGGGGATACCCGTGAGCCGGTTGATCACCAGCGCCGCAACGGCAGGGTGGTTGGCGAAGTGCGCGTGTACGTGCCGCACACCCATCCGCTGCATGTCATAGGCGAATTTCGCCGCTTTGGGGATAATACCCAGCCCGCCAACCATGTAGTTCATGCTGCCGAACGTGCCGCGCAGCACTTCAAGCCACACACGCAGATATGCGGCCGGCTTCTTGCGCAAAAAGTGCAGGTTGGCCTTCAAAATGGGTAGGGACAGCACCGGCAGGTAATGAGCCCGTTCGACAAAGGGCTTGGCTTCGGCATGCACCACCTTAGCGCGCTCGTTGATCAGAGGGAAGACCTCGACATCAACACCTTGCTGCTGCAGGGCAAGCATTTCGTAAAGGACAAATGTCTCGCTCAGTTTGGGGAAGCGCGACATTATATATGCAACTTTTACGGCTGGCGGCGCACCGGAAGCATTGCGCTGTATGTGCTCGCGCCGGCTAACAGCCTGATCGGTAATAGCCATTCGCTCGTTTCCTTAGTAACATACTATAATAAAACTTTTTGCTCTACTAATTCAATCATAATATTGGCTTAAAAGTTACTTGGATGAGAACATTGTCACGTTCGTACAGGGAAAGATCGCACATCGCCCAGGCGCGGGCGCACCCAAGCGATGTGCGATCTTTCCCCATTGAAGGCCGAGCTTATTTGGCGGCCGGCGCCTGGTTGCTGGCTGCCGGCGCCGCCACCGCCACGTTCGCCGAAAGACGGCGGTAGTTCAGGTAGGCGAACAGCAGCAGGCCAGCAGCGAAGCACAGCTCGGGCCACTCGCCATATTTAGTTACTGTGAACTCCGATGTCCGCAAGGCCACCAAGCGCACAAGCTTATACAGAAACATTGTGCCAAAGCAGGTTGCCAGAAATATTGGCGGAACAAACAGGAAGTTGGCCTGATCCCAGCGCTTGGCAAAATCATATTTCTTGCTAAAGAAAGGCATTGCCACCGCGATGCCGCTCGCCACCATCAGCAAGTTGCCCAGCAGCTCCTGTACCCAACGGATGTTGTGCACCGTGGTTTCGCCCTGGTGGTTGATCTCCGCAAGCTCAGCCGGCGTCTGCCAGCCAAAAATGCGCTGCCCCCACGAAATCTCTTCGCCAGCGATCACAAACGTTGCCAGCGCGAAACCAATGAACAGCAGGCCCTGCCAGGGGTGGCCGGCGCGCAGCCGCTTAATGGCCACACCCATTGCCATAATTGCCGCGCCCAGAAAGCAGAAAAATTGTGGCCACTCAATTGGGCCATCTTCCATTGTCAAAAATCGAAATAATTGATAGTTAATACGCGCGGCACCAACGAGAACCGCCCCAATGAGCGGGATTGCAATGATCCACCAGGCGGTTCGCGCTGAAATATTCCATTCCTTTGCCGAAGTTTGAATTGCACTCACTATTTGTTTCATCTCACACAACCCCTTCATTTGATGTTGTACTGGTATGTCGCTGATGTGCTCGTAAACCTACAGGAGAACTCCGCTTTCGCTCCTCACCCCCTCTCCTTTTCCCTCGCTATTTACTGCGGCCGCCGCTCTGGTCTGGCACGGCAACTGGCAGAGCCGATGGGTAGACAC
>LJCR01000889.1 GCA_001399705.1 Kouleothrix aurantiaca | reverse complement strand
GCGCGGCGTCGGCGGCGGCCTTAGGCAGCACCACCAGCATGCCCAGGCCCATGTTCAGCGCGTGGAAGGCTTCGCGCTCGGCCAGCCCGCCGTCGCGCATCAGCAGCTCGCAGATCGGCGGCACATCCCACGACTCGCGGCGGATCAGCGCGCCCAGGCCAGCGGGCAGCACGCGCGGCAGGTTGTCGTACACGCCGCCGCCGGTGATATGCGCCAGCGCGTGGATTGGCACGCCCGCATCCCACAGCGCCGCGACCTCGCGCCCATACGGGCGGTGCACCGCCAGCAGCGCCTCGCCAATGGTGGCCCCGCCCAGCTCGGGTGGGCGCTCGTCGTAGCGGGTGGCAAACACGCGCCGCGCCAGCGAGAAGCCGTTGGTGTGCAGCCCGCTCGACGGCAGCGCCAGAATTGCGTCGCCAGCCGCGACATCGCGCGGCAGCAGGCGCTCGCGCTCGACCACGCCGACGATTGTGCCGGCCAGATCGAACGCGCCAGCGTGGTAGACATCCGGCATCTCGGCGGTTTCGCCGCCAAGCAGCGCGCAGCCAGCCGCCCGGCAGGCCGCCGCCACGCCGCCCACCAGCTCGGCCACCTGCGCCGGGTCGAGCTGCGCGACCGCGACATAATCCATAAAGAACAGCGGGCGCGCGCCCTGCACCAGAATGTCGTTCACGCAATGGTTGACCAGATCCTGGCCGACCGTGTCGTAGCGACCCAGCGCGCCAGCCACCAGCGTTTTCGTGCCAACGCCATCGGTGGAAGCGACCAGCACCGGGCCGGGCGTGCCCGTGCCAAGCGCGGCCCCCAGATCAAAACATCCGCCGAACGCCCCCAGGCCGGCGAGAACGGCGCTGGTATGCGTTGAGCGGACAGCATCGGCCATCAGTTGCGTGGCGCGCGTGCCGGCGGCGATATCGACGCCAGCCTGTTGGTAGGTGGTCACAAAATCGGCTCCTCCGCGTGCTTGTGGTTCGCAGCGCAGAGTATACCATAGCTTGCGCCGCGCCCCAGTTGAAAAGGATGTGATGAAGCGTTCCAAGCACGCGAGGCTGAAGCCCCGCGCTATGGAGCAACGCCCGCTGAAGCGGGCTTGCCATATGCCGTACAAGCCCGCTTCAGCGGGCGTTGCTTCGAAGCCCGGTCGTTTACGGCCGGGCAGGCGCGAATGCCAACCCTTGCGCCGCGCCCCAGTTGAAAGCGCCGCGCGCGGCTGGTATAATCGCACGCGACACGACATCAACGCACGGCAAAGGACTGCACTTGGCGACACCACACCCCGCGCCGCGCCGCCCTGCCCGCAGCTGGCGCAAATGGCTGCCATTCGCAATTGGCATGGTTGTTGGGCTGGTGCTGTGCGGCGCAGGTCTGTTCTACCTGCGCGCCAACCAGGCGATTGATCATATTCAGCAGCCCGATGCGCGCCGCCTGCCCACGCCAACGCCGCGCGGTATTATCGACCGGATTATTGGCGGCGGCGAGCTTTACCCCACCCAGCCGCCCTTGCCCGATGCGCTGCGCGAGCCGTTCACCATGCTGCTGATCGGCGTCGACCTGCGCCCCGACCCCACCGATGGCGTGCGCAGCGACACCCTGATCGCCGTACATGTCGACCCGGTGGCGAAATGGGCGTCGATGCTGTCCATCCCGCGCGACTCAGTGGTCTACGTGCCGCACCTGGGCTACGCCAAGGTCAACTCGGCCTACGGGCATGGCTATGCAAACGCCGCCGAGCTGTATGGCGATGGCACCACGCCCGAGGCCGGCGGCTCGGCGCTGGCGGCCGAAACGGTCGAGAAATTCCTGGGCGTGAAGATCGACTACACTGCGCAGGTCGATTTCCACGGCTTCGAGGCGCTGGTCGACTCGATTGGCGGGGTGCTGGTGGATGTGCCCAAAACGCTGCTCGACCCCGAGTACCCGACCGAAGACTACGGCGTCGAGCGCGTCTACATCCCGGCCGGCCTGCAGGTGCTGAACGGCCGCAACGCGCTGATCTACGCCCGCTCGCGCCACTCCAGCAACGACTTCGACCGCAGCAAGCGCCAGCAGCGGGTGCTGCGCGCGGTGCTTGAGCAGGTGCGCGCGCGTGGCCTGCTGAACAACGTTGCCGCGCTGCCTGAGTGGGCGGCGGTGCTGGAAGATAATGTCCGCACGACCCTGCCAGTCGGCGACCTGGGGATGATCAACGGCCTGGCCGGGCTGGCGCGCGAGCTGCGCGGCGACCGCGTGCTGCAGTTCAGCATCAACCCGCTCGACGTTGGGGTTGCCCAGGAAGACGGTTCAGATATTTACTGGAACGAAAACGACGTGGCCGCGCTTGTGGCCCAGTGGCAGGCCGGCCCGCAGGCCGCCGAGCTGAAGGGCCGCATCCAGGTGCTGAATGGCGCGGCCGTGCAGGGCATCGCCGGGCGCGTCAGCACCTTCCTGAAAGACAAAGGCTTTGTGCTCGCCACACCCGGCCAGGCCGAGCAAACCTACGAGCACTCGATGATCATTGACTACACCGGCCAGCCC
>LJCR01000888.1 GCA_001399705.1 Kouleothrix aurantiaca | reverse complement strand
GCTCGGCGCGCCTAGCCCGCCATCCAGCGCGCTGGTGTTGTCGGCGTAGTAGGCGGTTTTGGTGCCATCGCTGACGATAAAGCGGTACCAGTAGTTGTTTGGCGTGCCGTTGGGCAGCGTGGCGGCCCAGAAGTCGCAGCGTTCGCTTTCCAGCCCGGCCTGGAAGCAGGACACGTTGCTGGCGGCAATGCTCATCGGCACAACGCTCTGCGCGCCCGCATTCAGGTCGTACAGGCGCAGCTTCACGCTGGTGGCATCGTTGTGGAAGGTGCGGAAGCGCAGCGTGACGGGCGTGCCGGCCGGAACCGCGCCGCCCGGCGTGCGGTACAGCGTGTCGCGCGAGTCGTGGCGCAGGCCGTCCCACTCGACATTGTTGTCGGCGGCGTGGCCGGCCAGGATTGTCAGCACGTGCGACGTGGCGTTGTAGCTGAATGAGACCTTGGCGTTGTTGACGGGCACGGTGAAGGCGATATTCGCGCCGCCGGGTGTGCCGCCCTGGCCGTAGTTGACATCCCAGTTTTCGTTCAGCGCGACCTTGCCCTCGTAGGTGCCGGCCGGCAGCGCGGTGGTTTCGAAGGTGTAGGTGCCGTCGCCGTCAACGTCCTGCAGCCACGAGCGCAGGCAGTCGGGCTGCCAGTCTGCTGGGAGGGCGTCCTTTATGCAGCCCAGCTCGCTCTGGAAGCTGCCCGCCACCACGGCGATCACCGAGTTTTTGTTGTCGGTGATCCAGTGGGTTTTGTTGTCGTAGTAGAATTTGACGGATGTGCTAGCGCCGAGGTTGAGCGCAATGTTGTCTGAGCCGGCGTGCAGGCCGTAGCTTTCCGTCCATGCATCGTTCAGCGCGGCTTTGTACTGCCAATTGCCGGCCGGCACGGTCCATGTGCCCTGCCAGACATCATCCACCGCGTCGGTGGTCAGGTGGGTGGCCGCGCAATCGGCCTGCCAGTTGCCCGAGCAGCCCAGCTCACTTTGCAGGTCGCCGGCGATGGTGACACTGCTGGGGCCGGCGGCGAGCGCCACCGGGACGCGGATGGGCAGTGCCAGCGCGCCGAGCAGCAGGCCGGCGAGCGCTAGCAGGTTGAACCAGCCGAGGTTCCGAGATCGGTACATACTTGCTCCTTCGCACGAAACCGATAATTGCCGCCGTCGGCAGCCGGGCGCAGCAAAGCGGGCGCGGGCCTGCGCGGCGCCGAGCGATTCGCCAACAAGAAAACGGATGCCAGCAAGTATAGCATTGCGTTCTAAACCGGTCAAGAGGTTTTAATTGCGTGTAAAGCAGTGGATCGCATCAGGACGCGCTCGAACCATGTAAAGATGAATAAAGTGTAAAATTGGCGAGACCGAGAACCAAAAACCACAGAACCAAAGAACCGCGGAACTAAGGAAACGTAGAACTGAGCAGTTGGCACAGGTGAAAAGGTGAAAGGGTGACGAGATGACAAGATGACAAGATGACGATGCCAAACTCTAAATTCAACACCAATGCTGGCAGTTCAGTCGTCGGTTGTCGTTCGTCGGTCGTCACATAGCCTGCAAACCTGCAACTCGCTCATCGCGCTGCCGCAGGCAAAAGAATAGGAACAAACAATGCTGCAAGAGATCGAGATTTTGGGAATTGTGGTATTTGCGCTTTCGGGGATTGCTGAGGCACAGCGCAAGCGCATGGATCTGGTGGGCTGCTACGCGGTGGCGTTTATGACGGCGTTTGGCGGCGGCACGCTGCGCGACCTGCTGCTCGATCGCACGCCGCTGTTCTGGGTCGAGCATCAGGAGTACGCCATTCTGGTGCTGGTGCTTACGGTGCTGGCCTTGCTGTTCCCGGCCTTCACGCGCATCCCCGAGCGCTGGCTGGTGCTGCCCGACGCGCTGGGGCTGGGCTTGTTCAGCGTGGCGGGCGCGGCCTATGCGCAGGCGGCCGGCACGTCGCTGTTTGTGGCGGCGATCATGGGCGTGATCACGGGTGTGTTTGGCGGGGTGATTCGCGACGTGGTGTGCAACGAGATTCCATACGTGTTTCGCAACACGCACTGGTATGCGACATGCGCGTTTCTGGGCTGCCTGCTCTACCTGGTGCTGGATGCGGCGGGCGTGGCGGCCGCGATTGCGCTCCCGCTCGCGGTTGCGGGCATTACGCTGCTGCGCCTGGCGGCGCTGCGCTACAATTGCCGCTTGCCGGGCGGGGAAGTTTGAGCTTGCCACAGAGGGCACGGAGTTTGGTTACTTCCTCCGTGCCCTCTGTGTGCTCGGTGGCTAAATGCGTGAACGAGCAGCGTTACGCGCCGCGCGCCAGCGCGATCATGCGCTCGACGAACATGGCGATGAAGCGCTCGCTGTCGAACTCGGTGACGGCGCGCACATTCGGCGTGCTGCGCACCTTCGAGCTCCAGCGCATCGGCCATTGCGCCCGGTCGAAGCCAAGTTGGTCGTGCTCGTCGGGCTCGCGCTGGTGATCGCCCACGTAGGAAATCACCGTCTTGCCGGCGGTCAGCTCGCTGCTGTACTCAATTGCCACGTGCATG
>LJCR01000886.1 GCA_001399705.1 Kouleothrix aurantiaca | reverse complement strand
CGTTCTACATGGCCGAGTTCGAGCGCAGCCACGGCCACGACCAGCATCTGGTGCTGCTCGACCTGATTTTTCTGCACGACAACCCGCTGATCCGCTCGGCATTCAGCTGGAACGACGTTGCCGGCCTGCGCGAAGACTCGCCCGGAACCACCGACTGGCCGGCACTGATCGAAATGGTGCGCCGCCACGAGGGCGAGCCCTCGGCGCTGATCGCGGCGCGCTGGTTCAGCCGCCAGCCGCAGGGCGTGCAGGTCTTTCGCAACGGCAGCGGCGCGGTGACGGGCTTCAACTGCTTTGTGACGCTGCGGCCCGACGAGCGTGAATGGAGCATGTTCGACCCTTGCGCGGCGGGGATCTGGCATTTTCTCGGCACGCGCCCGCCGCTGCTGCCCGGCCAGGTCGTGGCTGTCGATCGCTTCTGGATGGACGCCGACAGCTACCAGGGGCTTTCGCCCACGCAGGGCATGGTCTTTGTGAACGCCACGCGCTACGTGCTCACCACGCCCGATCTGGCCTACACCTTCTATGTCTGGAAGAATGCCGACCAGTGGCGCATGGCCGCCGAGCAGGTGCTGTTCGAGCGCGTCGAAGAAGTGGATTTTGTGGTTGGCGAAGAATATTTTTCCGTATTTATGCGCGACTGGGTGGCAACGCCGACTGCGGCGTGGCTGGATGCGCTGGCCGCGCGCGAAACCGACTGAGATTGTGATATTATGTACGCACCGGCTGTTGAGTTTTACAAAGGTGCGTCTATGACACGCTCTCGATTTCGTACATTTGCCTGGGCCGCGCTGGCCTACAACCTCATAGTGATCCTGTGGGGCGCATACGTGCGCGCCTCGGGCTCGGGCGCGGGCTGTGGCAGCCACTGGCCGCTCTGCAACGGGCAGATCATTCCGCAATCGCCGGCCACCACCACCATGGTCGAATTCGCCCACCGCATGAGCAGCGGCGTTTCGCTGCTGCTGGCGATCGCCGGGCTGGTGTGGGCCTGGCGCGCCTACCCGCGCGGCGACGCGGTGCGCCTGGGCGCGGGGCTGACGATGTTCTTTATGATCACCGAGGCGCTGGTGGGCGCGGGCCTGGTGCTGCTGGGCTTAACCGACAAGAACGACTCGGCGGCGCGCGCCGTTTCGCTCGGCATCCACCTCGTCAATACCTTTCTGCTGCTGGCCTCGCTGGCGCTGACGGCCTGGTGGGCTTCGGGCGGCGCGCGCGTGCGGCTGCGCGGCCAGGGCGCGGTGCTGGGCATGTTCGCGGTGGCGCTGCTGGGCGCAATCGCTGTCGGCGCAACCGGCGCGATCACCGCGCTGGGCGACACGCTGTTTCCCGCGCAGTCGCTTGCGCAGGGGCTGCAGCAGGATCTTTCGCCAACCGCGCACTTCCTGATCCAGCTGCGCGTCGTGCACCCCATCCTGGCGGTGCTGGTGGGCGCGTTTGCGATCGCCACCGGCTGGTTTGCGGCGGCGCGGCGGCCCGGCCCGGCCATGCGCACCTTCGCGCGCGTGCTGTTTGGCATTTTCATCGCGCAGCTGGTGATTGGCGTGCTGAATGTGGCCTTGCTCGCTCCGGTCGTCATGCAGCTCATCCACCTGCTCATGGCCGACATGGTCTGGCTCACGCTGGTGCTGGCCGCCGCTACCGCCCTGGCCGACCCGGCCGATGCGCGGGCGGGCATGTTCGCCGGCGAGGCGCAGCGAGCGTTGTAGGTTGGAATGTTAGCAGGTTGCAGGTTACACTGCCGACGAACGACGACCGACGACAGGATTTCACCGCGAAGAGCGCAAAGGATTGCAGGTTGCAGGTTGGAAAGTTGGAAGGTGGGATGCTATCACCTGCCAATCGCTGACTGTTTGGTTCTGCGGTTCTGTGGTTCTGTGGTTCTGTGCCTACTGCCTACTGCCTACCGCCTACTGCCGACTGCCCACTGCCCACTGTTCTGTTCTGCGGTTCTACGCTCGCCCCGCAATCCGTTTCGCGCCGCTGTGCGTACTCATAGCAGCGAAAACGAGGAGCGAGCGCCATGCGCGGTGTAAAGAAGCAAGATCTGCCCAGCAAAATCTGCCCGGTGTGCGGCCGGCCTTTTTCGTGGCGCAAGAAGTGGGCGCGCCACTGGGACGAGGTGCGCTACTGCAGCGATGCCTGCCGCCGCCATAAAAATGCCCGCCCGGCCACGCCATGAGCACCGACATGTGGCGCGAGTTCGCTTCGCGCGACGAGCTGGTGGCCTACCTGCGCGCCGAGTTCCCCGCCGCCGCCGCCATTGATGATCATGTCAGCCCCGTAATCGGTGGCCGCGCCGCCGCCGACGCCATGCCCGACGAGCCGGGAAGCCTGCTCCATGGCCTCGCAACGCCCGAAACGGTCAGCGGCGCGGATGTGTCGCGCGCGGCTGCAGCCGGCGACGCGCTGGCGCAGCGCCTGATGGAGCGCGAGGCCGAGCTGCTGGGCCTGGGCTTTGTGAACCTGCTGCACCTGTTCGCCCCCGAGCAAATTCTGGTCGGCGGCAGCGTAATCACC
>LJCR01000887.1 GCA_001399705.1 Kouleothrix aurantiaca | reverse complement strand
CCAGATCGTCAGCACCACCGGCGGGCGCGCGCGTGCCGCCACCAGCGGGAAAGGCGCGTAGCCCAGCGGGCCGATGAGCATGCTGGCGGCCAGCACGGCCAGACAGATCGCCAGGTAGCCAAACGCAATAATCCGCGAAAGACGGAGCATAGTGACCCTTTGCAATCGGCACGAATGCTAGCTCTAGTGTACCGTATTTTGCGCGCCCTGTCGCGCCGGAACTGCCCGTATCAGGTTTCGACAGTTTTTCCTGTTTTTATTGACAATAGCTGCCCTGTGCGGTATACTTCGGCCCTAGCGCAGAGGAGCCAGAACGTATGGCAACACAGTTTTCGCCCGACTCGCCAGCGGGGAAGATTCTTGATTACATCCAGCGCCAGGGCGAGGCGACGGTCAAAGAACTTGAAGAGCTGCTGGGCATCAGCACCACCGCCGTGCGCGAGCACCTGACGCACCTGCAGGCTAAAAACCTGGTGGCGACGCGGCTGGTGCTGCGCGGCCCGGGGCGGCCCCACGCGGCCTATTTCCTCACCAGCGCGGCCCAGCGCCTGTTCCCGAAAGAGTACGACACGCTCCCCACCATGCTGCTCCGCGAGATCGCCAGCCAGGATGGGCCGGCGCGCCTGCAACTGCTGCTCGATGCCGTGGGCGCACGCCTGGCCGCCGAGTATGGCGGGGCGGCCACCGGCGCCGAGCTGGAAGATCGCCTCGTGGCGCTGCGCGGCGCGCTTGAGCAGCGCGGCATCCCGGTCGAGCTTCAGCCCGGCAGCGAAGGGCTGCGCTTGTTTGCCTGCCCATATTTCGATGTGGCGCAGGAGCACGCCGGCGTGTGCGCCATGGAGCGCCGCATGGTCGAGCAGGTGCTGGGCGAGCATATTGTGCTCGAAGGCACCATTCGCGAAGGCCAGCGCAGCTGCCACTTCACTGTCGTCCCCGAGGGCGCGGCACAATCGTCAGATATCAGAGGGCCTGAGGCGGCAAAGAGCTAGGCGCCGCGCCTTCTGCCGAACCATATGTATAAGGATAGGACATGAACAGCGACTTGGTCATCAAGGATCTTCACGTCAATGTTGAAGATAAGGAAATCCTCAAAGGCCTGAACCTGACGGTCAAGGCCGGCGCAATCCACGCGATCATGGGCCCGAACGGCAGCGGCAAAAGCACGCTGGCCTACACCCTGATGGGCCACCCTGGCTACACCGTCACCGGCGGCGAGGTCTGGTACAAAGATCAGAACATCCTCGAGCTTGACGCCGACGAGCGCGCCAAGCTGGGCGCGTTCCTGGCCTTCCAGTACCCGGTCGCCATCCCTGGCGTCACGGTTGCGAACTTCCTGCGCTCGGCGATCAACGCCCACCGCGCCGAAGAAGGCAAAGACCCGAAGTCGACCGCCATTCCCGTCGCACAGTTCCGCAAAGAGCTGCGCGAGAAGATGGCCACGCTTGAGATCGACGAGAGCTTTGTGCGCCGCTACCTGAACGAAGGCTTTTCGGGCGGCGAGAAGAAGCGCATCGAGATCCTCCAGATGGCGATGCTCAAGCCGACCATGGCGATCATGGACGAGACCGACTCGGGCCTGGATATCGACGCGCTGCGGATTGTGTCGCAGGGCGTGAACACGCTGTACGGCCAGCAGCCCGAGATGGGCGTGCTGGTGATCACACACTACCAGCGCCTGCTGAACTACATCAAGCCGCACTTTGTGTCGGTGCTGATGAATGGCCGCGTGGTGCGCGAGGGTGGCCCCGAGCTGGCGCTTGAGCTGGAAGAAAAAGGCTACGACTTCATTCGGGAGGAGGTCGGCAGCCAGCAGTAGGCAGCGGCAACTCTGCAAACTGCACGCTGCAGCGTGTTATGAACTATTTACCGACACTTTCCGAGCTCGACGACGTACAGATCGCCGAGGCTGCGCGCGCCGCGGGTGAGCCATCCTGGCTGGCCGATCGCCGCGCCGCCGCATGGCGCACCTTCGCCGAAAGCGCGCCGCCCTTCTGGAAGCGCACCAATCTCTCGCAGTTCGCGGCCGATGATATTGCGCCGCCAATTGGCGCGCAGGGCACCGCCGTGCAGTGGGACGAAAGCCTGGCCGGGCAAGGCGTGATCTTCACGACCCTGGCCGCCGCCGTTCGCTCGCAGCCCGAACTGGTCGAGCGCTACTTGGGCACGGCGATCGACGCCAATGCGCATAAGTTCAATGCCCTCCACGCCGCGCTGTGGCAGGATGGCGTGTTTCTGTACGTGCCGAAAGGCGTCAGCATCGAGATGCCGCTCCATGCGATCTTCACGCTGGCCGATGGCAGCTACGCCAGCTTCCCGCATAACCTGATTGTGCTTGAAGACGGCGCAAGCGCGACCTTTATTGAAGAATACAGCTCGCCCGACGCCGCTGAGCAGGCGCTGTGCAACCCGGCCACCGAGCTGTTTGTGGGCAATGGCGCGAGCCTGCGCTTTGTGACGGTGCAGAGCTGGGGCGCAAACTTCTACCACATTGGCGCGCAGCGCGCCCGCGTGGGCGACAAC
>LJCR01000885.1 GCA_001399705.1 Kouleothrix aurantiaca | reverse complement strand
CACCAGCACATGGCTGGCGTCGCCGCCGGCAAAGCCCACCGCCCGCGCCAGCAAGGCGCGAAACTGCGCGCGGTATTCTTCGGCGCTGCGCCCGCGATACTGGTTGTTCACGCCAATCAGCAGCGACACCAGCGCGAAAGGGCCGCGCGGCGCGGCGGCGTTAATCGCCCGCTCCAGCTCGTCGGTGGTCCAGCCGGTGCGCGCAATGATCTGTGGCTCGCCCAGCGTCGCGCCGCGCGCGCGCAGGAGGGCGGCAAGCTGCACCGGCCAGCGCTCGGTGGCCGGCACGCTTTCGCCAATCGTGTAGGAATCGCCCAGCGCCAGAAAGCGCGCCGCTGTGTCGGCCCCGCCCGCCGTCGGCGACTCGGCCGTGCGCACCGGCTCAGCGCCGCCACATGCCACAAGCAAGAAGCTCATCACAACCCCTGCAATCGCTAATCGCATTCTTTTGCTCCGCGCATTATACAGCGGCGCGCTCGCCGCCCATGTACCGAGCAATGCGAGCGCGCCGCCGCTGCGGGTTGGTATGGGAACTGCAGATCTGGTAGCGCGGCAGCACAAACGCACAACAATGCCGCAGCACTCCACACCATTCGGCCAGAACCATAGTCACTGGCCTATTCTAGCATGGGGCGTGCGGCAATCTGCTGCTTGGGTTGCAGGTATCTCGCAAAGAGCGCCCAGCGCAGGCGCTTACTCGGCGTCGACGGCCGCAACCTCATCGTCTTCTTCGTGCTCGTCGTACCAGCGCGAAAGGCCGCCCACCATCATCTGCACCAGCAGGGGCGTGTTGGCGTCGCTCATCACGGTGACGTAGGCGTTATAGTTGATCGCCAGCGCCTCGTTGACTAGCCCTTTATCGACATAGCTGGGCAGGAAGCGCAGCACCTGGCCGCTCATGGCGCGGCGCACGCGCGAGGTTCCCGTCCACTGCACGGCGGCGCGCAGGTAATCGGTAAACGCGCTGTCGGCCGGATCTTCGGTCACCGGCGGCTCGCCGAAGCGCTCGAGCACCTGCTCAACCACCCAATCTTCAAAGTGAAGTGGCGCAAAACGCTCGTCGCGGAAGATCTCCAGGCTGAAGCGCTGCAGCTTTTCTTCATCGTCGCTGAGCGCGGCAGCGGCGGCGCGGTGCGGCTCAAGAGCTTTCTGCGCAGCCCGAATGCGCGTGGCTTCTTCCTCAGAAACTGGATGCTCGAGCCAGGTGCCCTCACATGCAGTGAGCGCAGCAATAAAATTGGTGGCGGCGCGGCGATCGCGCTTGGCGCGAGACTTTCGGCCCATGGCGTTTCTCTCTGTGTTGCTTCGATCAAGACGGGCGTGAGTGTACTCGATCTGAGCATATTCGGCAACTGGCCCTGTGCGCCTTCAGCGCAGGGGTTAGGGGATGGGATTAGGGATGGGCGATTGTAATGCTGGCGCTCTTCCCAGATGTCCCTTTCTTGATAGTGCGCTACCCGTGCGACCTGAGCAGCGACAGCGTGCGCGGATCGGGCTTGCTGCCAAAATACGCATCGAGCACACGCGCAAACACCGATTCGGGCCCGGCCACGTCGGCAAATAGCGTCATGGAAGAATGGAGCTTCATATCGTCGGGCGAGCCAAAGATCGCCGAAGCTGAGCGCCCCTGCACCGACAGCACCGCCTCGGCGCACTCGGTCAGGCGCGGCCCAAGGAGCGGGTGCTGAAGATACTGGCGCGCTTCTTCACGGCTTTTGATCGCATAGCGCTGCGACAGGACGCTATAGCCAAGGCCGCCAAGCTGCGGGAAAATAAACCACATCCAGTGGGTTCGCTTGGCACCACGCCGCAGTTCGGCCAATACCGTTTCGTACACGTTATCTTGCGCATCAACGAAGCGCTGCAAATTAAATGTGCCGGCGCCTTTGTGCACATTATGAATCGACGACATCACTGTCTCCTTTCATTCTGCTGCTCAACGATGCAGTTTCGTGCCTTCGCAGTATAGCGTGCCTCACGATGTAGTCAAGAAGCACAAAAGCGCGGAGGAAGTTGTATCATCCTCCGCGCCCGCCATGATCTGTGCCCGAGCGCGCTATGCAGCGCGCGCCAGTAGCTCATTTTCCTCGATCAGCGCGCGTATCTCGCCCAGCGCCTCGGGCGCACACACGCCCAGGCCCGGCAGGGCGTGCAGCTCCGAACCACCCCAGCGCTGCACCAGGCGCGCGGCCTCGTCGGTTGAGCAGCCCATCAGCGCGGCGACGGTTTGCTCTTCCACAAAGCCTTCTTCGGCCACGCGCTGCTCAAGCTGCTGCCACGGCGTCAGCACCTCGTCGGGGCGGCGGCGCGGGTGCTTGCGTTCAAGCAGTGTCACCAGCGCGGTGATTGCTTCGGCGGGCTGCTGCTCGTAGGTTGCCAGCGGCGCAACACAGGCGCGCAGCCCTTCGGCCACATATGCAGGCGCGATCACAAGCGCCTGCGGGCGGCCGCCCAGCGCCGCCAGGTCGCGCGTAATGGCGATGGTCGTCGCTTGCCGGTGCCAATGCACAGCGCGAGCCGC
>LJCR01000884.1 GCA_001399705.1 Kouleothrix aurantiaca | reverse complement strand
CGCATAAACAACGAAATCGTGCAGGCGCACGCCGAGCGCGAGGTGGTGCTGTGTGGCGGCGCGATCAACTCGCCGCAGCTGCTCTTGCTTTCGGGCGTTGGGCCGGCCGGGCGGCTGCGCGAGCTTGGCATCCCGGTGGTTCACGACCTGCCGGGCGTGGGGCAGCACCTTCACGATCACCCGCTGTTCTGCGTGACCTACAAGTGCACCCGGCCAATCACGCTGGCCGGCGCGGAAAGCCTCGCGAACATTGCGGCCTACCTGCTGCGCGGCCGCGGCATGCTCACCTCGAATGTGGGCGAGGCCGTGGCGTTTGTGCGCACGCGCGCCGACCTGCCCGCGCCCGATGTCGAGCTGATCTTTGCGCCGGCATTCTTTATGGAACACGGCTATGCCAGCCCGGCCGGCCATGGCTTCTCGATCGGCGTGGTTGCGCTGCGCCCGGCCAGCCGTGGCACACTCACGCTTGCCTCGGCCGACCCGTTTGCCGCGCCGCGCATCGAGCCGCGCTACTTCTCGGACGAGCGCGATATGGATACGCTGCTGGCGGGCGTGAGCATGGCGCGCGCGCTGGCCGGCGCGGCGGCATTCGCGCCCTTCCGTGGCGACGAGGTCTGGCCGGGGCGCACCATCCAGAGCGACGCCGACCTGCGCGACGCGATTCGCCAGCGCTTCCAGAGCATCTACCACCCGGCGGGCACGTGCAAAATGGGCAACGACCTGCTGGCAGTGGTGGATGCCGAATTGCGCGTGCATGGCGTCGAAGGTCTGCGCGTGGCCGATGCCTCGATTATGCCGCGCCTGAATAGCGGCCACCCGCAGGCGCCAACGCTGATGATTGCGGAGCGAGCCGCTGACATGATTGCGGGCGTGGGCGTGAAAGAGGCCGAGCTGCAAGTCGCGGCGTAGCCAGAAGCGCTTCGGTATCGATAGCCAGCGTTCAGACGACTGATGCCCAGAAGCATTAAATTTATCCGCAGATTGCGCAGATTACGCAGATTAGACCTCATATCTGCGTAATCTGCGCAATCTGCGGATCGATCTTGCTCCTATGCCAACTGCGCATCTGTGCTACCATGCGCGGCGTTGTGATGGTGGGGAGAACCATGGTTGAGCAAGAATCGCTGCGCGGCGTGCTGAACCCGGCGGCGGTGCCGGCCAAGTTTCAGCTTGTGCGCCACGCGCCCGCGCCCGATCTGGCGTATTTTGTGCAGCACTACTGGCTGGTGGCGTGGGATCTGCGCGGCCAGCCGCCGCACTGCTCGGAAACGCTGCCGTTTCCCTGCGTCAACATTGTGGCCGAGCCGGGCAAAACCCTGGTGCATGGCGTGATCAGCGGGCGCTACACCCGGCGGCTGGAAGGTGCGGGCTGTGCGTTTGGCATTACCTTCCGCCCGGGCGGCTTTCGTGAGCTGTTAGGCGCGCCGCTCCATACGATTGTCGATGCTGCGCTGGACTCAGGCGCGCTGTTTGGCAGCGACGGTGTGGCGCTGGCGGCAGGGCTGGCCGCCACGGACGATGCCGGCACGCGGATCGCCTGCGCCGAGCAGTTTCTGCGCGCCCACGCGCCCGCGCCCGACGTGAATGCCGATCTGGTGAACGCGATTGTTGCGGCGGCGCTGGCCGAGCGCACAATTCGCCGCGTGAGCGACCTGGCCACGGATTTTGGCTGTAGCCAGCGCACGCTGCAGCGCCTGTTCCGCGAGTATGTCGGCCTGGGGCCGAAGTGGATGGTCCAGCGCTTTCGCCTGCAGGAAGCCGCCGAGCTACTCGCCCGCCCCGACGCGCCGCCCTGGCCGGTGCTTGCCGCCGAGCTGGGCTACTTCGATCAGGCGCACTTCATTAACGAGTTCAAGGCCGTGATTGGCCGGACGCCCTCGGCCTATGTGCAGGGCCTCGATCAGCGTCGGGAAGTGCAACAGCACGTTTGATTGCGCCCTAAAGGCCAAGTCTGAGCGCCAGGCTGTTCTTGGCCCGCCGAACAAGCAAATGAGCCCTGCAGTTGAGCTGCTGACACCCTGAAGCGCCCGAGCAATCGTTTGGGCGAACGCGCAGCACCTTTGCGTGCGCACGCATCGCTTCAAATGTCGCCGGCTATACGCGGTCAGCAAGCCAGAATGATTGGCTCTTTCACTTGATGCTACTGCGCCGCGTAGCCGCCATCCACGGCCAGGTTCGCGCCGGTGATGAACGAGGCCTCGTCGGACGCGAGAAACAAAATTGCCGCCGCGACTTCGGCGGGCTGGCCGAAGCGCCCGATCGGGTGGTGGGCAAGCAGCCACTTGTGCGCGGCGGCCGAGTCGGCTGGGTTGGCGGGCAGCTCGCCAAGCAGCGGCGTGACAATTGTGCCGGGCGCGACGGCGTTGACGCGAATGCCGCGGGCCGCATACTCGACGGCGAGCTGGCGCGTCATTTGCAGCAGGCCGCCCTTGGCTGGCGCATACAGCGGCTGCTTGGCGATGCCGCACGTGGCCGAGATCGACGCGACATTCACGATGCTGCCCGCGCCAGCGCTGCTCATGGC
>LJCR01000883.1 GCA_001399705.1 Kouleothrix aurantiaca | reverse complement strand
GGCGTGTTGCGCCATCTGAAGCGGTTTGATGAGTATGCCGTCGAACAAACCGTGCTGAATAGCTTCGTGAAGCGCCGGCGTTGCCAGGGCCGCCAGCAGGATCACTGGCAGATGAGGGCGCGCACCCTTGATTGCCTGGCTAAGGTCGTAGGCATTCATATCGCTCATCCATTCATCAACAATAATCAGGTCGACGTCCAGGCATGCGATGCTGTCAAGCACGTCGACGCCCGAGGTATGGATGAGGAAGGTGGTAGCCTTGAGGTAGTGGTTGAGTACCTGGTTGAGAAGAAGCCCAGTGGTGTGTGTGGCTGTCGCAATAATAATGGTGTGGCGCTTAGATTCTCGTGCCATACAAGGGCGATTCCTGCGAGCGGCGCATTCAGGCGCAATTGCCGCCACGGTCGTGCGCGGAGCGTGGTAGTACAGAGTATAGTGTGCAAGTATTACCAAAAATTGACGAGCGCAGCGGCTAGTCGGCGGGCGGTGTAGCGCGTTCTGCTGCGTAGGCACGCTCGATCGTCCCGCCCGGCGCGAAGTTCGATTGCGTGTAGATCAGCGCCTGGGCGCGATCGGCCCCGCCGGCGTCGCTTGTCAATACATCGCTGCAGTAGATCGCCAGATCCTGCACGATCCGGTCGTAGCGGTAGTAGGCCAGCGCGCGCGTGTCGATCTGTGCCGGGCCGTAGCCTTTGTAGAAGACGCGCGCTTCTTCGGCGGGCGTGTGGCCGCGAAAGCCCAGCCCGCCGCCAACGAACATCAGGTCGTGCTCTTTGGGCGCAAGGATCAGCGTGTCCCAGTCGATGATATAGAGCGCGCCGCCGGGGGTGATATACGCGTTGCCGGCATGCAGGTCGGCGTGGCACAGCACCGGCGCGGGCAAATCGGCGCGCAACGACTCAGCATGGCGCTCGGCCCGCACGACCAGATCGTGTGCGACGGCGCGGCGCGGGCGCAGAAATGCCAGCAGTGCGGCGGCTACGTCGTCGGGTGGGGCAAGCGTGTCGAGCGCATCGAGCAGCGCGCCCAGGCGCGCGCCAATTGCGGCCATGTCGGGGGCGGGAACATTCAGCGCTGCGCGCAGCCAGGAGTTGTCGGCCGGCACGTCGGTGCCGTCGGGCAGGCGCACGCGCTCGGCCGCTTCCAGACGCGCCGCCGCATCTTCCAGCCCCAGCCGGTCGCCGCGCTGCGCGGCTGCGTAGGCTTCGCGCAGCCAGCCGGTGTAGGTTGGCAGGTCGGGCGGGGCGCTTTGGGCGCGCGCGGGAGCGGCACGCAGCAGCAGCGCCATGCACAAGCAGGCGAGCAGCCAGGGCAGCGGATGGTTTCGCGCCCCGATCATACGCTTGCCGCCTGCTGCGCCATCAGCTCAAGGTCGTAGCCTTCCTTGCGCATGCGCAGGTCGTAGTAGAGCAGCGTATAAATCACCAGCTGCAGCGGGATGACGATAATCTGCCCAAGCAGCGCCACCCCCGACACAATCGCCTGGTTGCGCATAACCGCCGTCAGGTCGCCGGCACTGAGCAATTGCAGCGCAAAGCTGATGACGGAAGCAGGAATGCCGGCGATGATATACGCCAGAATGTACATCAGCACCGTGATCGCCAGCGCGCGCCAGAACGCGCCACTGGTGAGCCGCCAGCTGCGCGCCAGCCCGGCCAGCGGTCCCTGGCCTTCCAGCACAATTGCCTGGGTGGTGAGCAGCAGGCGCGTGTAGAAGAACATGCTGGCCAGGATGAGCAGGGCAAACAGGCCAAACGCCGCAATCGCAACGAGCACGCCGGCCAGGATGCCCGCATTCTCGTTGCCGCTGCGCAGCAGCAGAAAGCCAACGCCAACGGTACAGCCGCCAAGCACGCCCAGTGCCACCGCGCCCACAAGAAAGGTCGCCAGCGCCGCGCCCACCAGCGCAAAGAAGCGCCGCCAGCCGATCTGATAGGCTTGGATGATCGAAACCGGCCGGCCGGTGTAGGCGCGCGCCACCGCGTTCGCCAAAGCGCCGGTCATCAGGCTCTGCGTCAGCAGCACCTGCACCATTGCCAGGCCAAATACCAGGGCGAAGTACGTAATGATCTGGCCGAGCGGAAGGTTTTCGAACGGGTTGCTGCCAGTCGAGCCGGGGCGAGTGACAACGCGCATCCAGTTCGTCAGCAGGTTGCCGCCCACCAGAAGCTGCACCGCCATTTGTGCGATGGCGAGCGGTACCTGGAGCAGCGCTGCAATGCCAATAAAGGTGAGAAAAAAGCGCCGATACAGCCGAAACGCCGCGTCAAACATATCGCCAAGCGACATGGGGCGCAGTTGCGGAAGCGCCGCAGGTGCATGTTCCATACAAATAATTCCTGTTATGCTGCGGGGCAGCAGCGCGATTATAGCAGGTGCGCGGTAGGGTGGGCAAACCGGCGCGCTATTCCTGGCCGGCCCACGCCGCCACTTCGCGCTCAAGTGCGCCGGCAGAGGTGGGTGCGCGCCGGGCAGCATACAGCGCCGCAACAAAAGCGCTGCTGAGTGGCGCAACCAGCACCTGCCC
>LJCR01000882.1 GCA_001399705.1 Kouleothrix aurantiaca | reverse complement strand
GTTATCATGCACTGTGAATGTCACCGCCTGGCGCGCTCTGTCACCCTGGACAATCAGGCCAACATTGCCGCCCTCAGGCGTAAACTTGACGGCATTCGAAAGGAGATTGACCAGCATCTGCTTCATGTGCCGCTCGTCGGCCATGATCGTCTCCACCTGGCTGTCTACGGTGATGCTCAAGCTGATGCGCTTGTGCTGGGCAGCCTGTGTGACCATGCGCATACTTGTACGGCAGAGCTGGTCGACATCAAGCGGCTCGCTCTGCAGGTCGAGTTTGCCGGCCTCAATCTTGGAAAGGTCGAGGATATCGTTGATCAAGGCGAGCAGGTGGCGGCCACTTTCTTCGACCCCCTGCAGTGCCTCAGCCTGCTTGGGCGTGAGCGGGCCATAGATTTCTTCCTGCAGCGCTTGCGAGCGGCCAAGGATGGAGTTGAGCGGCGTGCGCAATTCGTGCGACATGTTGGCCAGGAATTCGTCTTTGAGCCTCGCGGCACGCGCCAGCTCGGCATTTGCCACGCTCAGGTCGGCGGTGCGCTCGGCCACGCGGCGCGCCAGCAGCGCGCGCTCGGCATTCAGTGCCTGCTCGGCGCGCTCGCGCTCGGCCAATTGGCGCTGCACATCCTCCAGAAGCCGCGCATTGTACATTGCCAGGCCAGCACGGTCGGCCAGGTCCTGCGCCAGTTTCAGATCGTCTTCATCGAAAAATGGCTGTTCGCTCCTGCGGCGATAGAAGGTCAAACTCCCAATCGCCGTATCCTGGAGGCGCAGTGGAACACACAGCATGCTTGATATGCGCAGCTGGTCAATCAGCGCCCAATACTCCGGCTTGGTGGCGGCGCGCAGCTGCGCGGGCTCGACATGCTTTATCAGCACGGGCTGCTGGCTTCGGATGACCTGCGCCGTTATCGAGGGCTCGTCCACGTGGAGCGGTATGCCCAGCAGCGTGCGCCCGATCTCCGCTAGCGCTGGATCAGTATCATAGACCAGGGCGGGGCGAATCCACTGGTCGTCGAATACGCGGGCGATCAGGCATCCATCGCTCAGCGCCACCGTCGTTGTGCGGGCGATCCGCTCAAGCAGCGCCTGCTCGTCGTAGCTGCCTTCGCTAAACGTGCGCGAGGCTTCAGCCACCACGTGCAGGCGCTCGGCGGCGCGCTGCGCTGCCAGCTCGGCGCGCCTTCGTTCGGTAATATCGACGATGCTGGTCAGCAAGCATGTACCCTCTGGCAGCTCAAGCAGTTCGAGCGAGCAGAGAACGGTCAGAAAGTCGCCTGACTTCGCACGCAGCCGCAGCTCACGATCGCGCGCCGATCCATGGTCACGGATGGCTCGCAGTATTCCCTCGCGCTGCCCGGCGTCTGTGTAGATTGCAAGCGCGCTGGCCGTCTGGTTAATCAGCTCGGCGCGCGTGTAGCCCAGCAGGCGCTGGTAGCTTGTGTTTACGTCGATGAAGCGGCTGTCGCTCAGGCGCGTGAGCGTCATGGCGGCAGGGCTGGCCTGAAACATCGTGGCGAAGCGCGCTTCAGATTGGCGCAGGGTCTGCTCGGCCTGCCACTGCTCGCTGATATCACGGGTCAGTTTGGAAAATCCGCGCAGCCGGCCGCCGGGGTCGCGCAGCGCAGTGATCACCACAAGTGCCCAAAAGCGCGTGCCATCCTTGCGCACGCGCCAGCCGCGATCTTCAACATGCCCCTCTGCCGCGGCCTGTACGAGCAGCTGCTCAGGCCAGCCGCGCGCAATATCCTCGGGCGTAGAAAAGCACGCAAAGTGCTGGCCAACAATCTCGTCGACTGTGTAGCCCGTGATCCGCTCCGCGCCGATATTCCAGCTTGCAACACAGCCGTTCGGGGCGAGGACGAACAGCTCGTAATCGCGCGCGCCCTCGACAATCAGGCGAAACAACTCGTCGCGCGTAAACAGCTCAGCGTCAGTGTCATCGGGCATTGTGTCCTCCTTGTCTGGCGTTGTAGCGTGCTGCGCAGCGCCCCCCGCCACCAGCGCCCCTTTCGAGAGCGTCATACCAAGGTCGGGTAAACACTTTTTCCTTTGTCATTCTGAACGGAGCGCGAGCGGAGTGAAGAATCGCGCGTTCAAAACGCCGAGAGACACTTCGCAGCGTGTATCCTGAGCGCAGCCGAAGGGCTCGGCATGGCAAAAACCGATCATCCGTATTTGGTACGACGCATTCGGCTCTCGAAGGAATAAACTTTTGCCTTGTTGCTATTGTGGGCACGCGGGTGCGCAGCCGGCTCAGATCGGCCTGTGGGTGCGCGAGCTTTGTTTGAATAGAATGATCGAGGGTAGCCATACGCGGCTCCTCGCCGCGCCGAGCGTGGGGATTGCCAGCATCGCACTGGCTGTGCTGCAACAGGCGCAGAATTGAAAGGATGCGAGCACACCCGCCCGGCTGGCCAAGCAGGGGGGGCATTTCTACCCCTAGTATAACAGATCCTGTTCCGGCATACCGAAGCTGCCCAGGGGCTTGTCGATGGGTGTAGCCGAAGGGCGCGCCGCCCCGGCGTTTCACCT
>LJCR01000881.1 GCA_001399705.1 Kouleothrix aurantiaca | reverse complement strand
CCCTGATTTGCAGCCGGTCAATGCGGTAGAGGTTTGACGACCGGGACCGACGAGCGGCTGGCAGATGAACCACGGAGACACAGAGGTTACAGCTTATTGAGTTATGGGTTGGCTGCAACCACAACTTGCCAACCTGCAACCTTCTAACCTGCCAACCGCACCACCATTATGCGAGATGCCAAGGCCCTAGCCGAATATCTGCGCCAGCGCGCGCCGCTCACTAGCGTCGTCAGCTACCCGGGCCGCGGGCCGTGGGGCAATAACCGCTACCCCGGCAACTGCTCGGGCTACATGCTGATCGACCTGTGCGCGACGTTTCGGCCCGGCCACGTGCTCGACCCGATGGAAGGCGGCGGAACGAGCCGCGAAGTCTGCGCCGATATGGGCATTTTGTACAGCGGCTTTGATCTTCATAGCGGCACCGACAGCCTGCGCGACCCGATTGGCGAAAACTACGACCTGATCTTCTGGCACCCGCCCTACCACGACATGAAGCTGTACAGCGAAGACCCGCGCGATCTCAGCCGGGCGGGCTCGCTGCCAGCCTTCACGGCGCTGCTGCGGGCGGGCTACTGGCGCTTTTTCGAGCTGCTGGCGCCGGGCGGGCGGCTGGCCGTGCTCATGGGTGATCTGCGGCGTGGCGGGCGCTACGAGCCGCTTACCGTCGACGTGGCGCGGCTCGACCGGCAGCACATCGAGGGGATCATTGTCAAAATCCAGCATAATGTCAGCTCGAACAGCACGCGCTACGGCGGGACATTCGTGCCAATTCTGCACGAGACGCTGACGATTTTCCGCCGGCCGCCAGCGTAAAGAAGCATGCAAAACCACCGGGCGCAGGGCGTGCGTCCGGTGGTTTAGGTGTTACTTCTGCCGATGTTCTGGCGTCTTATATGCAGCTAAACAAGGTAGGCGAACAGGTGCGTCTGGAGATATTTCCAGAGCGTCGGGCGGGCAACCTGGCGTGGCGCCAGCGACTGCGAGCGCCGGCAGCTCGGGCAGTGCTCCAGGTTCAGCTGAACCTGCGCGGTGAACAGGCCACCACAGTCGGCGCAGGCACGGCGATGGTTCGCCTCGGCCAAGTGGTATGCATAATGCGTTTCGCACCACACCGCGCTCTTGCGGCACTCGCGGCACAGATGCTGTGGCTGGCCATTGGCATCGTTACGCATGCGCCGCCAATCGGGATCGAACAGCGCGCTATAGTTCTTGCATATATCACAGGCGACGAACGCGCCCTGGTCTTCCGATTGAATAAAGCTCATGCCTATCCTCTTCAAGTAGATCGACCGCAGCGCGTGGACAATCATCGTCCGAACCGCTATCATTGTCTTCGCTATACATTATATACAAAGCAAAGTTCTTTTCAATTGTACAATCTGCACAAATAACGACGCGACTGGGCAGCTTCGTCTGCGCCAAACACGTATTTGCCAGCTCAAAAGCTGCAGCTGGCGCAAAGGCATCGGTAGAAATACACAATGCGAGCATTTGCACTTCTTCCCAAGAACCATTCCACTCACGATGCGGTTGACGACACGCGAATCAGCGGCGCGTGGCTTTTGTTCGCCACAATCGGCACTATGCTGGCGGCGCTGGTGGTGGCGGGTATTCTGGCGGGCCATGCTGGCCTGCCACTGGGTGGCTGGCTGCTTGGCGTAGCACTGGTCGCTGCGCTGCCATCGTTTGTACCTGTGCTGCGTGGGCGGGTTGCGCCGCGCTGGGCCGAGCTGGCGGCAGCGCTGCTCGCGGCTTGCGCTGTGGCGGGTGCGGGTTTGTACGCCGCCTGGCCCTCGCTGCTGCCGATGGGCATTTCGGTCGATGCGGCGCACCACATGCAATTGGTTGACTGGCTGGCGACGCAGCGCGCGCTGCCGCCGATCACCAACGCGACGCGCGGCCTGCTGGGTGAGATGAACGCCTACCCGGCTGGATTTGCGCTGCTTGTGCTGGCGGCAGCGCGCGCGGCCGGGCAGCCTGCGCTGGAAATACTGTATCCGAGCGCGGCGATTGTGGGCGGGCTGGTTGCGGGCGTGGTTGTGGCATTGGCCGCCGGCCCATGTTCGGCCACGCAGCCCCGAGCGTGGCAGGCGCTTCTGCTGCTGGCTGGCCCGCTGCTCCTGCTGACGCACACCACCTTCTTTATGGATGCCTACCTCGACCAGAGCTACTACACCATGCTGTTTGGCGTGTTGCTGACGCTGCTGGCGTTTGGCCATGCGCTGGCCCTGCCGCGCTGGCCGCTGGCCGCCGCCGCGCAACTGGGGCTCACGCTGGCGGCGCTGGCGAGCACCTACCCGCTGTGGGTGCCGCTGCCCGCCGCACTGGCTGTGCTGGTGCTGCTTCGTCGCTCCCACGGCACGCAAATGCTCTGGCAAGCGGCGCTGGCGTTTGGCCCGCCCGTGCTGATGGGCGTGCTCGATGTGCTGCCACGCAGCCGCGCTGGGCAGGCAGTGCTGGCCCACCAGGGCCTGGTGGCGCTGCCGACACTGGCACGGCTCGCGCCGATTCTGCTGGCGCTGCTTGGCGG
>LJCR01000880.1 GCA_001399705.1 Kouleothrix aurantiaca | reverse complement strand
GACCGAGCGCGAGGGGCGCACGTAGGACAGCAGACCGCGCACAAGCGGCCCTGAAAAGAAAAGACGCGACAGCTTCTGCGCTGCCGCGTCTTTTTGTTTGATGCCGGGTGCACCGTGCTACTCGTGCGCCCCCAGATCAACCATTGGCACGCCTTCCATTGTTTCCGCAATCAGGTTGTCGACTACGGCCTTGAGGTCGTTGGTTTCCTTAAAGACGTGCAGCTGGCGGTCGGCGCTGCTGCCCTGCTCGCACATCGTCAGCAGATACTCGACCTCTTTGCGGCTGCCTAGCTCGTCCACCACGTCGTCCACCAGCTCGACGATTTCGTGCACCAGCGCCTTGGCGTCAACCTCGGTGCGCTTACCAAAGTCGATCAGCTTGCCTTCGAGGCCGTAGCGCTGCGCGCGCCATTTGTTCTCGTTGATCAGCGCGCGCCGGTAGACGCGGAAGGTCGTGTTCTGCTCGAACATGCGGTAGAACTTGACGATCAGCGCCTGCATGACGGCCGCCAGCGCGAGGCATTCTTCGACTTTGGTGGCAATATCGCAGACGCGGAATTCGAGCGTGCCGAACACCGGGTGCGGGCGCAGATCCCACCAGATCTTCTTGCCGTTGTCGATGCTGTGCGTGTTGATCAGCAGGTTGATGTAGCTTTGGAACTCGCTGGCCGAGTGGAAGGACGGCGGGATGCCGGTGCGCGGGAAGTTCGAGAAGATCGACGCGCGGTAGGATTTGAAGCCGGTGTTGCGGCCCATCCAGAAGGGCGACGACGATGAGAGCGCGAGCAGGTGCGGCAGGATGTAGCGCGCCACGTTCATCAGTTCGATCGCGACATCGTCGTTAGGCATGCCGACATGGACGTGCATACCGAAAATGAGCAACTGCAGCGCGAGCTGCTGCATTTCTTCGACCACGCCTTTGTAGCGCTCGAACGGCGTAATCTCCTGGTTCATCCACGACGAAATTGGGTGGGTGCCGGCGGCGACGATCTTGAGATTGTGTACCGACGCGAGGCTGGCGATTGTGCCGCGCAGCTTCACGACCTCGGCGCGCGCTTCGCTGATCGTGCGGCAGGGGTTGGTGCCGACCTCAACGATGCTCTGGTGCATTTCGGGCTTGATCTGCTCGCGCAGAATCGTCTGGCCGCGATCAAGGATCTGGGTGATGTACGAGCGCAGCTCGCGCGTTTCGGGATCGACAACCTGGTATTCCTCTTCAATGCCGATGGTAAACGGAAAATCGGGGGACATTGGATCGTACATGCTCATGGCTTCGCACCTTTCCGTGAGTTATGAGCGCGCCGACTTGCAGCGACGCGCCCAACGCTCATAACGTGTCGACGAGGAATACCGGCACCGTGGAGCCGCCGCCGGCCGTGACATTCAGCAGCGTGACGGTGGAAAGGCGGCACAGGCTGCCGCGCACGTCGGTGCCAAACAGGAAGGGATCGGTATCGACCAGGCGGCGGCCGATCTGGAGCGCGCCATCGATCATAGCCGGGTAATCTTCGTAGGCGATCTCGACGCGCTCTTGCAGCACAAACGGGCTTTGCTGGGCTTCGGCCAGCGCCTGCGCCCACGCGGCCGGGCTGGTTTCCCAGCCGATCACAATGCCTTTGCCGCCATATTCGTCGTTGGGCTTGAGCAGCAGGCGCTCCTGGTTGGCGCGCGCGAACTCCAGCAGGTCGATCGACGCGCCCTGGTAGGTCGATTGGCCGGGCCGCACCATGCGCGTCCAGGGCACGTGCTGGGCAATCGCGGCGCGCTCGTCGGCGCTGAATTCGTGCTGCACGGCGTCGTCGGTCAGCACGGCGAAGATCGATTTCTTGTGCAGCAGCTTGGCGCGGAACGAGTTGACCAGGCAGAGCTTGCCGGCGGCGTAGGCCTGCACCAGCGGGTGCTCGAACACGGCGTCGCCGTAGTGCATGATGAATTCGCTGGTGAGCACGCGCTTGTAGACAAGATCAATTGGCGTAGTGCCGTCGGCAGTGTCGGCGTAGAGCCGGCCGTCGGCGTAGCGCAGCTCGTCGGGCGAGCAGATCACCGCTTCGAGGTTGTGTTCGCGGAAGAATTTCTGGAACAGCAGGAACTCGGAGTGTGTCGGCAGCCCTTTCCAGTCGAGGATGGCGATGCTGGGCGGGCGCGTGCTGTCGAAGGCGCGCCACGCCTGCAGCAGCGTGTCGAGCAGGTGGTGACGCGCGGGCAGGGTGCTCAGCTTGTAGCGCTCGGCAAAGCGCTGCATGGCTGGCAGTTGCAAGAACACGTCGGAGAGCACATCTTCGTAGGCGATCGCGGCCGGGCTTTCGGCGTTGTACTCGACGAACTGAAGCGAGCGGCCATCGACGGTCAGAAAGGTGTCCATGCGCGAGTGCGCGCTTGGCTCGGCGTAGCCAGGGTGCATGGCGATCAGCCGCTCCTCGGCGGGCGTGAGCGCGAGGTCGGCGCGCAGCGCGGGTTCGTCGATCAGGCGGCTGGCGAGCCGGTGCGCGGCCGCCGTCACCAGGCCAACCACGCGCTGCACCAGGCGCTGCACGCT
>LJCR01000088.1 GCA_001399705.1 Kouleothrix aurantiaca | reverse complement strand
CGCATTGATGTCTATTATCATCGCCTGCGCGACCTTGGACTGGAAGTCTTTGACCTGTTAGGCACGGCGGAACGTGAGTCGCTGGGTCTCGCGGTATTTTTACTTGAGCAGCTTGACTCGATTGGTGCGTCCGATTATTCGGCACCAGCGATCCACTTCTCGAGTGTAATGGAAATTGAAGTTCAACGGCGCATATTTGCATGCCCAACGCTCACTGGAGAAATTGCCAGGTCTCGCAGTCAAACGCTCGGCAAACTTCCTTGGATGCAACGGGAACCGGAGCAGACTGAGGGTAACTGGGAACGCTTGCAGCTCTATGTCGCCGAGCATTGGAATGATCAGATTGATCCGGACGACTCCAATCACCGTGTTAGTTTCGAGCGGTTTGTTTCTAAGGCGCTGAATCGAATATCGCAGCTGCGAAACCAGGCCGCACATACGCATCCTGTCTCGCGCAAAGAATATGGCGATCTCCAACGACTAATGCTGCAGGGAGGGCAGTTGGGCTATGGCGCGCTGAACGCCCTGCTACTTGCCTGGCGCGATTAGTAGGTAGGCGAAACATTCTCGGCGAGCTCCACATGCAGACGCAACCACCAAACGCTGAATTAAATCTATCGTCCAGCCAGCAGATGAGCGCATTTTTGAGCCAGCTGCGTCGCCTGGTGCTTGACGAAACCGCAACCGTGCGCCAGCAAATTTTCCAGGTCTGGTCAAAGCCAATCTCTGAGCGTGTTGCCGAAGGTCTCGCGCTTGAAGGAATTCGGGTTGTTCGTGTCGACCCCGATGGCACGATAGAACTGGCCTGCGATCGTAACGCTTCGCGTTTTCGCGAAGGTGACGTACTTCTCCTCAATCGCGGCAATCCCTTCGAAATGTCGAATGTCCTTGTTACCCTTGAGATTGACGATGAGACGAATTTGCTGGTCTCCAGCGATGATCCAGGTGTCAATTGGGGCACCGTGCTGGATGAACGCAGCGGTTGGGTGCTCGATCAAGGTTTTCTTGACTTCAGCCAATTCGTTCTCGATGCGCTTGATCAGGCAGGTGACACAGCCATTGGCCGTGAGCGAGTGTTGCCACTGCTTATGGGTCAAGCGCGACCGGCAATGGATCTAGCGCGGTATGAGCGCGCTTTTGCACGGGCAGAAACGTGGAACCTCAACGATGCGCAGAGTGAGGCGCTTGCTCAAGCGTATGCAACGAACCTAACCTATCTGATTCAGGGACCGCCTGGAACAGGTAAGACGTTGGTGCTCGCCCGGTTGGTACAGCTTCTGGCCGAAGATGGCGAGCGCGTCCTCATCACAGCGTTTACACATCGTGCGATCAACAACGCCCTCAATAAGCTTGCCGAGCTTGATCGGCGTATGGATGCTGCGCCGCTATCATTGTGCAAAATCGGGCGTCATTCGCGTGCCGACGATCTTGCTGGCGTTGAGAACTATGAGTCTTTCGAACTGTCGCCGCTGACAGAGCTTAATGGAGCGTATGTTGTCGGTGCTACGCCGTTTGCTACTCGCACAAAGCGTTTGAGTGGCGTGGAGTTTGACACGGTCATTTTCGATGAAGCAAGCCAAATAACGCTACCGCTGGCAGTTATGGGCATGTTAGCGGCGAAACGCTATATATTTATTGGCGACCAAAAGCAACTCCCACCAGTGCTCACCACCCGCCAAAGCGGCGGCGCATTCCGCGATTCTGTATTTGGCGTCCTTATTGATCGTGGATTCGATACCATGCTCGATGAGACGTACCGAATGAACACCGAACTTACTGCTTGGCCCAGCAAGCAGTTTTATGAAGGTTTGCTGCGTTCGTCCGGTGCGGCAATACATCGGCGAATTGGCTATCCACGTCCACCGACGCGTTTCATAGATATCCTAGAACCCGAAGAACCAAAAGTATTTGTTGATCTAAAGCATAGAAACGCTACAACTCGGAGTCATTCTGAGGCAGGCTTGGTGGTCGACCTGGTTGCGACAATACTCGAAACAGGTTTGTCGCCGAGCGAAATTGGTGTCGTTGCACCATACCGCGCACAAGGGCGCGAGATTCGCAATTTACTCCGGACCGTGGTACCTCATGCCGTGGTGCGCCGGCAGATTGTTACCGATACTGTTGAGCGGATGCAGGGCCAGGAGCGCGACATTGTTATTCTTTCACTCACCACTTCTCATCCGGCATTTGCCGCTTCAATGGCCGAATTCTTTTTTCAGCCAGAGCGTTTGAATGTTGCTATTACTCGGCCACGATCAAAGCTCATTATTGTTGGCAGCAGCTATCTTTTGACAACTACGCCCGATAATTTAGAATATCAGCTACTTGTAGAGCAATTAGAGGATTTAATAGCTTCCTGTGCATATCGCACCTTATCGTATACTCGGTAACATACTATATACACAAAGTTGCGTTTTATGAAATAGGCTTGATATGGCCGCAGTTTTCCCTAATGCGCCAGTTGGCGCTCTTGCCCCAGAGACGATCAGGGTATTTCGTTTGCTCAAGCGTCTGCCCGACGAAACATTTGCTGTTTGGCAAAGGCTCGCCTATGACTCAGGGCCTGGCCCTGATTTTTGGGTCCTTCACCGTTCTGGGCGTTCCCTGTTGATAAAAGTCTCCTCAGCAAGCACCCAAGCAGCGCGTAATGCCAACCAGCATAGTTTATTTGCCGAAACCAGCCAAGCATTTGGCGATGGCGAACAGAACGTACTACAACAATTCCGCTCTTCCGTCACGACCGCACGTGGAGTTCTCAGCCCAACCGAATTGCCGCTCGCACTCGTGTTTCCCAATATTGCGAGCGCTGATCTCAAGCTTGTGCATCGACACGCCGGCGAGGAGATTTGCTGGGCTGGGCGTGATGAATTGGCAAGTGAGCGATTTGCAGAATGGATAGATGCCCAACTTGGTACGCCGCTCAATCAAACGCAACGAGACGCGTTGCGCGCAGCCTTTTCGCCGGAAGTAATTGTGCCAGCTAGTCTCACGGTTCGGCAACCACTACACCGCGACACATCATCCAAATTGGTCGATTACTTGCTAAGTTATGACCAGGAACGGGTGCTAAAGACTGACCTCGATCTCTCGGATGAGGCTCAGGCTATGAGCAACGAATTTGGCCTGCATCTGGTGAGTGGCGTCGCAGGGAGCGGTAAGTCATTACTGGTGCTATACCGGGCACGTCTACTCCGCCAATTTTTCCCACAGAAACGTATTCTCGTATTAACACATAATCGCCCACTCATTCACGACCTGGAAGCACGCTATCAGCGCCTCGCGGGCAGCGACGCTATGGTGGAATGGCGTACGTTCTTGAGTTGGTGCATGGCCCATTGGGCATCTGGTGAACCAAAGCTGCATCCGATTGGCGAGCGTTCTCGCTCTCAGCTTCTATCTCAAACCTGGCATCAGCATCTTGCTGATACGGTGATTTCCGAGCGCATGCTGCAGGAAGAAATCGATTGGTTGAAAGATCGGTTGCTGAATACGCGTCAGGCATATCTTGCAGCCGATCGTACTGGTCGCGGTTTTGGACTCAATGAAACAATGCGCGGCCGGATGTATGACGCCATATTAACCTACCATCGCTTGTTGAAGGAGCAAAAACTTGCTGACTGGGGTGATGTGCCACGGCGTATGTGGTTAGCGCTGCAAGAAGGTCGTGCGAACCCAGTACCATATGATTTTATCCTGGTTGACGAGGCTCAATTCTTTGCCCCAATCTGGTTTGAGATCATCAAGCTTATTCTCAAACCGAATGGTCACCTCTTCATGGTCGCAGATCCAACGCAGGGCTTTTTAAAGCGCGGGCAGTCATGGCTTGCAAGTGGCCTGAATGTTCGCGGCCGCTCATCACGTTTGGAGAAATGCTATCGGACTACGCGTGAAATTCTTGATTTTGCCAGCCAGATGTATCAGTTGCGCCTCCCCGGCGATGATGAAGCATTGGTAGCACCACACGTCCAACATATGCCGGGTGGTATACCGCCGCAGATTATTGGCCTGGATAGTGAACAGGATGAAATCGCTCAGGTCATCAATGAAATCCGTGCTCTCCATCAGCACGGTACTCCCCTTGAGCATATTTTGATCGTCCATGCAGAATGGCAGGGTGCTGACCGGATGCTTGGGCGTTTGCAGAAAGAATTCGGTATGGCAGCTGTGGCGAATCCCAAAGGTGTGGCACCGGGGAAGCATATTCGGGTATGCACTATGAATGCTGCTACCGGCTTAGAAAGCCCAATAGTTTTTGTTATGGGCCTCCATCGAATGTGGGAGGCTGAACAAAGTGTGCGTATATCCGAGGAAGAACGTGCTGAATTAGTCCGAGACAATACACGGAAGTTCTACATGGCGTTTACCCGCGCAGGGCAGCGGCTGGCAATTACATACGTAGGGAATTTGCCGGTCGTTTTTCAAGGTCTGGCCTCGCCTAGCGCACCATCAGCTCAAAGCGTCTAATTTAGTACAGTTTGTCCGCCAGCGGACAACTGTATCACCGTGCAATTTTCTTGAGCGCTGATTACCCCTTGCCCAGTTGCACAAACCGCGTTGCAATCAGGTTGATCACGGCACCTTCGATCTGCACTATTGCCTCAACGTGGAGCAAGTTTCCTGAACGAGTACGTGCGCGATACACCGCTGCAATCGCTGGCCGCAAGATGACATTCATCAGTCCATACTCGTCTTCTAGGGTCAGAAACTGATAGCCTTTTGCGGTCGGCGGCGCCTGGTGCATGGCTACGGTACCAATCACCTGCACGCGCTGCCCCGGTGGGCACTGTGCGAGCGTATAGCTGTTCTGGAAGCCACGCGTTTCGAGTGTTGCGCGCCATGCCGCAAGCGGATGCTCCTCGGTTGAAACGCCTAATAATGCCATCTGTAGCGCTTGGGCTTCCACTGGGTTCATGGTTGGCAGATCGACGGGGCTACTCGGAATAGGCAGCTCGAACTCTTCTGCTTCATAGCGCAGAGTTCCCAACGCCCAGAGCAAGCTACGCCGTGGTTCATTCCACATATCGAATGCGCCGGCAAGTATCAAGTGCTCTATCAGCCGGCGCGGCAGCCGCGTGCGCCGGCAAACATCCTCCAAACTCACGAATGGCCGCTGCTGGCGCGCAGCGATAATCCGCTGCGCGCCCTCCTGACCAAGCCCTGATAGATAGTTGAACCCGAGGCGGACACTGCCCTGCTCCAGCGTGCACCGCATGTCGCTTGTCTGGATGTCGAGCGGAAGCACGCGCACGCCATGCCGACGCGCATCGCGTACCAGAATCGTAGGTGGCCAGAAGCCCATCGGCTGGTTATTGAGCAAGGCGGTGAGGAATGCAGCCGGGTAATACAGCTTCAACCAGGCCGACTGATACACGATCACCGCAAACGCAGCAGCATGGCTCTTTGGAAAGGAATAGCCGCCAAACGCCTCCAACTGTTTGAACACCGCATCCGCGATATGCGGCGCTACGCCACGCGCGCCCGCACCTGCTCGAAATGCATCGCGAAGTGGTGCAATTGCGGCCGGCCCTTTGTTCGCCCCCAAGGCACGCCGCAATTGCTCACCCTGGCCCGCCGTCAAGCCGGCGAAGTCGCGCGCAACTTTGAGTACCTGCTCTTGAAACAGGATAACACCGAGGGTCTCTTCCAGTGCTGGTTGCAACAGCGGATGGGCGTAGCGTACTGGCTCCTGACCTGTGCGTCGGCGCAGGTAGGGATGCACCATATTGCCCTGTAAGGGGCCTGGGCGAATGAGCGAGATTGCCACGATGATATCGGCGAAGCAGTGGGGTTGCAGACGCGGCAGCACCTGTGCCTGCGCACGGCTCTCAACCTGAAAAACACCAATAGTGTCTGCTTTGCCAAGCATTGCATAGATACGCTCATCATCAAAGGACAGCCGATCTACGTCGATCTTCTGCCCAGTTGTTTGGAAGATCAAACGCTCAGCCTCAGCTATCGCCGACAGCATCCGCAAGCCAAGCAGATCTATTTTGACCAGGCCAGCATCTTCGAGCGCGTTCTTATCCCACTGCACAACAACGCGCCCCGGCATTGCCGCCGGTTCAGTCGGGACGCGCTCGGCCAGTGGCGCCCGTGTGAGCACCATCCCACCGTTGTGCTGGCCGAGATGGCGTGGCAGGCCATGCAACTGCTCGCTCAGTTCTACCACGAGTGTCTGCACGCCGCCAGGTTTGGCCTTGTCCGTTTCCAGCGCGTGTTCATACGGTACGTCGAGTACGGATGCCACATCACGCAGGGCGCTGCGCTGCTGAAATGTGCTGAATGTGCAGGCCATGGCGGCGTGTTCAGCGCCATACCTTCCAAAAACATATTGAATGATTTCTTCGCGACGGTCGGCGGCAATATCGAGGTCGATGTCCGGCAGGGCTGGCCGTTCTTCCGACAGAAAACGTTCAAATACGAGGTCATGGGCGAGCGGATCGATCGGGCTTATCTGTAGCAGGTAGGCGACGAGCGAGTTCGCCGCCGATCCGCGCCCCTGGCAGCGGATGCCCTGTGCACGGGCAAAGCGTACGATATCCCAGACAATCAGAAAGTAGTTACTCAAACCAGCTTGTTCGATAATGCGCAACTCGTATGCCAACTGCTGGCACGCTTGCTCGGCTTGGCCTGGGAAGCGCTCTGGGAGCGCCTGGATGCACAACTGGTATAAATATGCACCGGCACCCATACCTGGAGGAGTGACGAAGTGTGGCAGATCCTGTAGCCCATAGCGCAGCTCGAAGGCGCACTGCTCGGCGACACGACGTGTATTGGAAAGCGCATCTGGGTAGGCTGCAAATAGTGGTAGCAGTCGTCCGCCAGTTTTGAGATAGTATTCCGAGTTTGCGCGCAGCAATGGGCCGGCTGCATCCATTGTCGAGCGATGGCGAATCGCGGTGAGCATGTCGTGTAGGCGGTGCTGCTCGCGGCGAAGATAATGGACATTATTTGTTGCGACATAGCCGAGATTGAGGTGCCGTGCCAGGTCGGCGAGGTCGCGCACCAGTTGCGTGTCGCCGGGAAGCAGATGGTGCTGTAGTTCAATCCAGCAGCGGTCAGCCCCGAACAGCTCGCGTAGCCATTTGGCCGAACGGAAAGCTTCTCGACGATCCCAACTGCGTAGTGCGGCGGCTACTGGACCTTGCTGGCAGCCGGATAAGGCAATCAGTCCATCAGTATGCCCATCGAGTTCGGTCATTGGCAGGGTCGCCTGGCCCTTTGGCGCATTCGCCTGCGCGCGGCTAATCAACCAGCAGAGATTTTTCCATCCGACCTGATCGGCGACAAGTAGTGTCAGGTGATGCCCAGTGGTGAGCGTAAGCTCAGCCCCCAGGATTGGGTGGATACCCTGCGTCTTGGCAGCCGTGATAAATGGTACGGCTCCATAGACCGCGTTATGGTCGGTAAGCGCAAGCGTATCCATGTGCAACATCGCCGCTTGTGCGACGAGTGCTTCAGGTGCCGCCACACCGTCGAGCAAGCTGAAACAGGAGTGGCAGTGCAACTCCACATAATCCATCCGCCGCTCGCCTTAATCGTACACGCGTTGGAGGCGCCATGTATTGCTCGGAACGTCGTGGTAGATGAGGGTGAGTAACCCGGTGCTCGTCACAACCTTGAAGTATTCGCGCCAGACGTGCCAGCGCCACCAACCCTCATCAACGCGCCAGCGATCGAGCACATCGGCGATGACGTGATGATGGCCCTGCCAGACAAAAAGCTC
>LJCR01000879.1 GCA_001399705.1 Kouleothrix aurantiaca | reverse complement strand
GCGAGCGACCACATAGCCAGCTGGGCTATTTGACCCCAGTGGCGTTCAAGGTAGCCTGGCTCGAAGCGCAGGCAAAAGTGCAGGATTCCTAACATTGCCACTTGACCAGTTCTTGGGTCTCATGTCACGCTCGTACGGCGATTCGTTCAGGTGTTCCACGACGCCGAGGTGGTAGTGGCACCTTCTGCTTAGTGCATTGGTATGGTTCGCGATCTCTACGGTATGGCCGCCGAGCTGGCCGACGACCCGGCACTCGCACGCGAGATTCGCATTTTACAACCGCGGGTGTTTGAGTTGACCGAGTTCCTGGTTCATAAGCTCCATGCCGAGGGTGTTGGTGCGTACTTCCCACACCGCGTGACCTATCATCCGACCTGCCACTCGCTGCGGGTGCTGCGCATTGGCGACGCGCCGCTACGGCTATTGCGGGCGGTACGTGGGATTGATGTCGTAGATCTGCCGGATGCCGAGCAGTGCTGTGGCTTCGGCGGGACCTTCGCGGTCAAGAACGCCGATACGTCGATGGCCATGCTTGGTGACAAACTGCGCGCCGTGCGCGAGACCAAATCCGAAGTCTGTGTTGCTGCCGATACTTCCTGTTTAATGCACATCGGCGGCGCACTTCACCGCCAGCGCGCCGGCGTACGTACGATGCATATTGCTGAGGTCTTAGCAAGTACAGAATAGCTTGTCGTCTGTAGCCACTACCAAGGCTTCACGTTGCATTATCTTTGGTCCTGGTTACTGCTACCGACGACTGACGACTGAACAATGATGAAACAACCATCCGTGCTGATTGAGCTTGAGCCAGTCTTCGAGAAAAACGCGCCATCCGCGCTGGCGAACACGCAACTGCGCCGCAATATGGGCAAGGCCACCCAGACCATCCGCGCCAAGCGCGCGGTGGTCGTCGGCGAACTGCCCGATTGGGAAGCGTTGCGTGAAGCTGGCCGGGCAATCAAAGAGCATGCTCTGCGTCACCTTGACGACTATCTCTTGCAACTGGAGACAACCGTTCAGCGTGCGGGTGGTCAGATTCATTGGGCGCGCGATGCGGCGGAAGCCAATCGCATTATCACGACCATCGCCCAATCGCACCAGGCGCACGAGGTCATCAAAATCAAGTCGTTGACCACCGACGAGATCAAGCTCAACGACGCGCTGGCTAAGGTCGGGATAACGGCTATCGAGACCGATCTGGCTGAATTGATCATTCAACTCGCGCACGAGCATTCCTCACACATCGTCGTGCCGGCCATCCACAAGAATCGCGCCGAGATCCGCGAGCTGTTCATACGCCATCTTGGAGCGGCAGATCTATCCGACGACCCGAAGGAACTGGTGGCTGTGGCACGCAGTCACCTACGTGCGAAGTTTCTCAGCACGCCAGTCGCCGTGAGCGGTGCGAACTTTGCAGTGGCAGAGACCGGCGCGATTTGCATCGTCGAGAGCGAAGGTAATGGGCGGATGTGCCTGACCTTGCCCGAGGTACTGATCTCGGTGATGGGCATCGAGAAAGTCATCCCAACATTTCAAGACCTCGAAGTATTCTTGCAGTTGTTGCCACGCTCGTCGACCGGCGAGCGGATGAACCCGTACACTTCGCTGTGGACCGGCGTGACGCCTGGCGATGGGCCACAGGAGTTCCACCTTGTGCTGCTCGATAATGGCCGCACCGATGTGCTGGCCAACCAGATCGGGCGTCAAACGCTGAATTGCATCCGCTGCTCGGCCTGTTTGAATATCTGCCCGGTGTACGAGCGCACTGGTGGCCATGCCTATGGCTCGGTCTATCCCGGCCCAATCGGCGCCATCCTGACACCGCAACTTGTAGGCGTCGAACATGCCAAATCACTGCCGTACGCCTCCTCGTTGTGTGGCGCATGCTACGAAGTTTGCCCGGTCAAGATCAATATCCCCGAAGTGCTGATCCATCTGCGCGGTGAAGCGGTGCGGCATAAACAAGATGATGGTGGAGTGTGGGGAGCACTTGACCCAGAGAACATGGTGTTCAAAACGCTGGCGAAAGTGTTTGCGAGCCGGGTTGCTTATGAGCAAGCACAGCAGTTGGCTAAAGTGGGACAGCTCCCGCTGCAACGTAATGGTTATATCACGACGCTGCCTGGCATGCTGGCCGGGTGGACAGCTATGCGCGATGTGCCAGCTGTGGCCCAACAGACCTTTCGCGAGTGGCGGCGCCAAAGAGCCGAGAAGTGAATGGCTCAGCCTGCTCGCACTTCATGCAGAGGGTATCTGGTCCTCGGTTCTGGAGATACGTATGAATGTTGTACGTGATGACATTCTGGGCCGCATCCGCTCGGCGCTTCATGATGTTCCGAATGATGAGCGCCCGGAGGATGTGGCAATCGTACGCACCTACCGGCGTGCCGAGACAGATACACGGCCGATATTATAGCTAAGTGCAAAACCATTGATCAAGATTGGGAGGAAATCGGTACCCACAGTGCTGGAAAAAGGCTCGTGCATCGGCAGCCGAGATTTGCTGCAGGGCTCTCGCGATTGCGTCCTCCAGTTTGT
>LJCR01000878.1 GCA_001399705.1 Kouleothrix aurantiaca | reverse complement strand
CGTCGGCAGCATCACCCTGCTCGTTCAGCAGCAGGTTCGCCAGGCGGCTCAGCTCGGCCGCATCAATCTTGCCCGTGTCGTACAGGTGATCGAGGCGCTGGCGAATGGCAAAGTCGGCAATATTTGCCCCGCCAAAGGTACTCATCAACGAGCGGCCCACGCCCGCGATTCGGTCGCCGCCCGCGCGGATCAAGCCGGTGAGCAGCTGGGTGGGCAGGCGGTCGCTGCTGTTGCGCGCCTGGAGCACAACCTGCGTCAAAATCCCCGCCGTGATATCGTCGCCAGTTTCGTTATCGAGCACCTGCACCGGCTCGCCAGCCTGAATAAGCGTGGCAATCCCTTCCAGGGTAATATATTGCTTGCGGTTGGTGTGGTAGAGTTTGCGGTTCGCATATTTCTTGATCGTCTGCATGGATCACTCTCGTCTGGTACAGTTCTTTGCGAGAGCATTATAACACTCCCGTCTCCACACCGCCCCACACAGCACAGCGCGGGCTGGCGATGCCGGCCCGCGCTGTGCGTATAGAGTGCGCCCACAGGCGCAATGGGGTTCTTTACTCGTTAGCCTTCTGGCGAGCCTGGCCTTTCAGCTCTTCGGCGCGGCCCTCGGCCTCCATCTGCTCGTTGTTGATCAGATCACCAGCGGCACCCTTGATCTTGCCTTTAATTTCTTCGGCTTTGCCTTTAATGCGCTCATCAGTCATGGTTCGGCTCCTCTCTTCTATCGTCATCGCCATTGATTACCGAGCCCCCACGGTGGGGCGAGCTGTTCGCTCGGAAGATTGCTCGGTTGTAACGACGGGTAAAAGCACGAAGCGTGCCACGCCTGGCAATTGACAAATCGCCCGCCTCCGGTATCATTGCCAGCGACCACCGCCACCACAGAATGGAGCCAGTCAATGACGAACCTGCCAATTGCCGCACAGCTGTATACCGTGCGCGACCAGATGGCGCAAGACTTCACCGGAACGCTGCGCGCCGTCGCAGGCATGGGCTACGATGGAGTTGAGTTCGCCGGCCTGTACGACCAGCCCGCCAGCGAAGTGCGCGCCCTGCTCGACGAGCTGGGCCTGCGCGTGAGCAGCAGCCACGTTGCGCTGAATTTGCTGGAAAACGCGCTCGACGAGACGCTGGAAACCTACAAAACCATCGGCTGCTCGATCATCGTCGTGCCGTGGGTTGCCCCCGAGCGCCGCGATTTCGCCGCGCTGGCCGAAACGCTCGCCCCGATCGCGGATCGTGTGCACGCCGCTGGCATGCGCATGGCCTACCACAACCACGACTTCGAGCTGGCGGGTGAACCGGGCGCGACCGGGCTGGACGCGCTGAAGAATAGCACCACTGCCGAGCAGCTGCTGTTCGAGCTGGACTGCGGCTGGGTGTACAAGGCCGGCAAAAGTGTCCAGGCGCAGGTCGATGCGCTGGCCGGGCGCTTGCCCCTGCTGCACGTAAAGGATGTGGACGCGCAGGGGAACTGGATCGAAGCGGGCAGCGGCGAGGTTGGCTACGCGCCGATTGTGGCGGCCGCGCCTGCCGCCGGCGTCGAGTGGCTGATCACCGAGCTGGATGTGTGCCCGCGCCCGCCGCTCGAAAGCCTGAAGATCAGCCTCGACTGGCTGCGCCAGCAGGCGTAATGCGCTTTCAGCGCGGGGAATAGGGGATGGAGGGATAGGGACTGGTAATACAATGCCATGTCCCTGACTTCCGCATCGCATTCCTACGCGCACCAACAACGAAGGCACGAAGTTGTTGAGAACTTCGTGCCTTCGTGTCTTCGTGGTAAAGTTCGCTTCTCAGGCGCTGCGCGCCGGCACCGCATAGCCCTCGCGCAGCTCGCGCACGCGCACAAACTGCATTGCGCCAGCCTGGCGCACCATCCCTTTCAGCTCCATCATCGCCAGCAGCGCCGAAACCTCGGCCACGGGCAGGCCACACGCGCGCCGCAGCTCATCGACGTGCTGCGGTTCGAAGGAAAGATGCGTCAGCAGCGCCGCCTCGGCCGGGTCGTCGGGGAAGGCGGCCTGCACTTCTTGCTGCACCTCCAGCGTGTTCAGGTTCAGCGCATCGAGAACATCCTGCGCCTGCGTCACCAGCGCCGCACCATTGCGAATGAGCGCGTTGGTGCCCTCGCTCATGCGCGAGAAGATTGTGCCCGGCACCGCCAGCACGTCGCGGCCCTGCTCCAGCGCAAACTCAACCGTAATCAGCGCGCCGCTGCCATGCGGCGCTTCCACCACCAGCGTGCCAAGCGAGAGGCCGCTGATCAGGCGGTTGCGCACCGGGAACATTTGCGGCGTGGGCTTCGCGCCCAGCGGGAACTCGCTCACAATCGCGCCGGCCTCGCAGATCTCGGCGGCCAGTGCGCGGTTGCGCTCGGGGTAGACCATATCCGCGCCGCAGGCCAGTACCGCAATCGTGCGGCCGCCCTGCTCCAGCGCGGCACGGTGCGCGATCGTGTCGATGCCAATCGCCAGCCCGCTCACGATCGTTACCCCCGCGCCGGCCAGGTCGCCCGCCAGGCGCTGCGCCGCTTCCTTGCCCTAC
>LJCR01000876.1 GCA_001399705.1 Kouleothrix aurantiaca | reverse complement strand
GCTCGGCGTGGCGCAGATCGAGCGTCACCGGCACGTCGCACACAATCGTCGCCAGCCGCTTGCTGAACAGCGCCTGCTCCTGCTGGCCGTCGAGCGCTTTCTTGTAGCGGTTCGGCACGTCGTCGAGGTGCGCGTACAGGTTCTCGACGGTTTCGAACTGCTTGAGCAGCGCGATTGCGCCGGCCTCGCCAATGCCCTTGACGCCCGGAATGTTGTCGGAGGTGTCGCCCTTGAGGCCGCGCAGGTCGGCGAGCTGGGTGGGCTTGAGGCCATTGTAGCGATCGAGCACCTGCGCCTCGTCGTACAGCATGGTGTTTTTGCCCTTCTGCACGTACGGGTTAGCCAGCAGCACGCTCACGTAATCGTCCACAAGCTGGAGCGTGTCGGTGTCACCAGTCAGGATCATGGTGTCGACCTGCTCCCTGGCGGCCTGGCGCGAGAGCGTGCCGATCACGTCGTCGGCCTCAAATCCATCCTTGGTGTAGATCGGGATGTTGAAGGCGCGGATCAGCTGCTGGATGCGATCGAGCTGCTGGTGAAATTCGTCGGGCGTTTCGGCGCGGCCGGCCTTATACTCGGCGTACATATCGTCGCGAAAGGTGCGGCCGACATCAAAGGAAACTGCCACATATTTCGGGTGGTGTTCGTGAATAGCGTTGAGCAGGATTGAGATGAAGCCAAACACCGCATAGGTTGGCTCGCCATTGGAGGCGCGCAGCCCGGCTTTGGCCAGCGCGTGAAACGCGCGGAAGGCCAGCGCGTGGCCGTCGATCAAGGCGAGCAATGGCCGTTGGCTTGGCATGGGAACCCCTTCCTGATAGTCGCACATCCGATCTAGTCTATTATACCCTATCTCTCCGGGGCACGGCGACGTGGTAGAAATACGCTTGCGCCGCGCGGGGCTGAAGCCGCCGCGCTACGGAGCGACGCCTGCTGAAGCAGGCTTGTGCTTGGTCAGCCCGCTTCAGCGGGCTTCGTGTATTTAGCCCGCTGCTTTAGCGGCGGGCGTGGGAGTGGCTTCGTGTGCTTGGCCCGCTGCTTCAGCAGTGTGCGGGCACACACGCTTGCGCCGCGTACTCTCCGCGACTATAATAGCGGGGCTGTGCGGCATGTAGCGCGCTTTGCCTGTGACCGCCGGTAGAAGATAACTTGTTGGCCTTGATTGTCGTTCTATTAACAGAGATCACAGTTTTTGTATTTGGTGTGAGGAGACGACATGGCAGCCCAAAATCTTCGTATTCCTGGCCCGACGCCGATGCCCGAGTCGGTTCGCGCCGCGCTGGCCAACCAGATGGTCAATCACCGCGGCGCGGAGTTTAAGCTGTTGCTCGGCGAGGTGCGCGCGCGGCTGGCGAATATCTTTGACACGCAGAACGAGATTCTTTGTTTTACTGCCTCGGGCACAGGTGGCCTGGAGGCGGCGATTGTCAACCTTTTTTCTCCCGGCGACCGCGCGCTGATGGTGGTGGGCGGCGTATTTGGCGAACGCGCCGCCGCGATTGCGCAGGCCTTTGGGGTGAATGTCACGCGGCTTGAGCACTCGTGGGGCAGCGCGTGCAGCCCGATTGCGCTGCGCGATGCCCTGCGCGCCAACCCCGATGTCAAGGTTGTGTACCTGACGCATAACGAAACGTCGACTGGCGTCACCAATCCGCTTGGCCGGCTTTCGCAGATTGTGCACGAAGAAAGCAAGGCGCTGCTGCTGGTCGATTCGGTCAGTGGCGTGGGCGCGCTGCCGCTGGAAACCGATGCGTGGGGCATCGACGTGGTGGTTTCGGCCTCGCAAAAGGCGTTTGGCTGCCCGCCCGGATTGTCGATGCTGAGCGTCAGCCCGCGCGCCTGGGAAGCGGTGGCGCAGTCGCGCATGCCGCGCTACTACTGGGATTTCCAGCGCTTGCGCGAGGCGCATAATGAGGGCAGCACGCCCTACACGCCCGCTGTGTCGGTGTTCTACGGCCTGAGCGCCGCGCTCGATCTGATGGAGCACGAAGGCGCGTCGGCGCGCTTCACCCGCCACCAGCGCGCCGGCGACATGGTGCGCAACGCGGTGCTGGATATGGGGCTGGGCCTGTTCGCCGACCCGCCGCATAATTCGAATGTCGTCACCGCGATCACGCTGCCCGAGGGCGTTGCGCCCAAGGATGTGCGCGACGAGATGCGCGCGCGCTATAATACGGTGATCGCTGGCGGGCAGGAGCGGCTGAAAGATACGGTTGTTCGGATCGGGCACCTGGGCTTTTTCAGCGAAGAAGACCTGACGCAGACGCTGGAGCAGCTCGATACTGTGACAAAGGCGCTGGCGCGCCGCTAATTGGCTTGGGGCCGGGCGGCATGGTGCCGCGCGCGCCTTCAGCATTGCTGGCTGAACGTATTGCGGTGCCTGTGCTGGCGTTTCGCGCCCCACAGCACTGCAATACGGTCTTTTATTTTTGCAAGGGTTGCGCGAACCGCTGCCGCGTGGTGCCGCTGGCGCGGCCCGCAACGACCGGAGGTTATTAGGAATGGATCGCATTCTGGTCACGGAGTCAATCGCCGAAGAGGGCCTAGC
>LJCR01000877.1 GCA_001399705.1 Kouleothrix aurantiaca | reverse complement strand
GAAACAGCGCCAGGCCGAACGGGTCGCCATACAGATGCACGTTGCGCCAGAACCACCAGCCGCTTACCAGCAGCGCCGCCGCGCCACAGGCCGCCAGCCCGCCGAATGCCCGCGCCGCGCCGGTCCGCCAGCCACGCTGCAGCACCGCGCCAGCGCCAATCGGCACCAGCAGCACCGCGCTTTGTTTGGTGAGCAGCGCCAGCCCGAGCAGCGCGCCCATCGCCAGCGCATAGCCGAACAGCCCGCCCGCCGCGCGCTGCCGCCACGCCAGCCACACTACTGCCGCGCTCAAAGCCGCCAGCAGCGCGTCGTTCGTTACCAGCGCGCTGGCGAACAGAAACTGCGGGTTGAACGCCACCAGCGCGGCTGCCGCGAGCGGGACGAAGGACTGCCGACCGGGGACGCATCGAGCCGTTTCGTCGTTCGTCCTCGGTCGTTCGTCAAGCAGCGCCCGCGCCGCGCCATACGTCAGCACCACCGTCGCCGCGCCGCACAGCACCGACACGAGCCGCATCAGGTGCCATGCCAGCACTGCGCCGCCCCGGGGCCAGAACTCGCGGCTGCCGTGCGCCACTGCATTGGTCTCGCTGCCGCCCGCCCAGGTAAAGCGCGCATTGCCCGGCTGATCGAGCGCGCGCTCGTCGTGCGGCAGCCAGGCCGCCAGCGGCGCGGCCAGCGCGTAGGCCAGCGGCGGCTGGTGCCCTTCGCCCGGAACCTCGCCGGCCCGCTGGTCGGGCAGCCGCGCCTCGCGCGCCAGGAAGAACGCAAACGCCGCGTGCCCCGGCTCGTCTGGCCCTTCGCCCAGCGGGATGAGCGCGCTGTAGAGCGCGGCAAGCGTTGTAAATGCAATAACGATAAGAAAGAGTGATTTGTATTTCACAATTGACACGATGACAAGATGACACGATGACGTTTGGTGGCGAGATAGCTCGGTCATCTTGTCACCCCATCATCTTGTCATCGTGTCATATCACCCAAACTGCTGCAGGAAGCGCTCGTCGCCGCTGAAGAACCAGCGGATGTCGTCGATGCCATATTTCAGAATGCCAATGCGCTCGGGCCCGAAGCCGCCCGCGAAGCCGCTGAACTCGGCCGGGTCGTAGCCGCCGTTGCGCAGCACGTTCGGGTGCACCATACCGCAGCCGCCGATCTCCAGCCAGCCCGAGTACTTGCAGATCCGGCAGCCTTCGCCCTTGCACAGAAAGCAGGTCACATCCAGCTCGGCGCTCGGCTCGGTGAACGGGAAGTAGCTCGGGCGCAGGCGCACGCTGGTGCCCTTGCCGAACAAGCGCTCGGCCATGCCGTGCAAGGTGCCCTTCAGGTCGCCCATCGTCACATTGCGCCCCACCATCAGGAATTCGAACTGGTGGAACATCATCTCCGAGCGCGCGGTCACCTGCTCCATGCGGTAGCACTTGCCGGGCAGCAGCACGCGCACCGGCTCGGGCGCGTAGCGGCGCATGGCGTGGATCTGGCCGGGCGAGGTGTGCGTGCGCAGCACCACCGGCGGCGAGCCGGCCGGCGTATCCAGGTAGAACGTATCCTGCATGTCGCGCGCCGGGTGGTCGGGCGGGAAGTTCAGCAGCCCGAAGTTGAACTCGTCGGTCTCGACCTCGGGGCTGTCCCACACCTGGAAGCCCATCTCGGCGAAGGTCTCGATCACATTGCGAATGACGATCGTGCTCGGGTGCAGCCGCCCCACCGACGGCGCGCGGCCGGGCATGGTCACGTCGATCTGGTCGGCTTCCAGCTCGTCCATCTGCGCGGCGCGCTTCAGGCTGGCCTCGGCCGCGCCAAACGACTCTTCGAGGTGCTGGCGCACGGCATTGAATTTTGCGCCAACGTCGCGGCGCTGCTCGGGTGGCACGCTGCCCAGGCCCTTGCTCATGCGCGTCAGCGCACCCTGCTTTCCCAGGTAGGCGCTCTTCCACTCGTTCAGCTCGGCGCTGTTGGCCGCGCCCATGAGCGCGCGCAGCGCCTGGGCTTCCAGCTCGGTCAGATCGTCGATCATTGCCATACTGTATCCTCCTGTCCCGGTGGCCGGAGCTGCCGGAAAACAAAAAGCCACGCACTCGCCAGGGACGAGGCGTGACCCGTGGTACCACCCTGTTTCGGCCCGCCACGCAGCGCGCGGCCAAGCCCTTGGGCCCGATATCGGCGGGCGACCGGAGGCGACTACTTGCTCGGAGTTATGAGGGCTGAGTGCTGAGTTTTGAATTACCGTGCGTAACTCAAAACTTACAATTCAACATTCACAACTCGGAAGGGTTCACCGCTCGGCTCGGAAGGGAACTTCGGCGGGGTTTCACGGCGGTGGCTCACAGCCTCTGGCCACAGCTCTCTGATCGTTGCTGCCCGCGTACTCGCTTCGTCTCAGCCTTTATATACGTTTTACGTGTTGAGTGCTAAATGTTGAATGAGCCTGATAGCTCAACATTCAAAATCGAGCACTCAAAAACTTCTAGCTTCGCCCCAGCATTCGCTGGCGTTGCGCCTCGAAAAGAATGATACTGCCCGCGACGGCCGCATTCCGCGACTCAGCGCGCCC
>LJCR01000875.1 GCA_001399705.1 Kouleothrix aurantiaca | reverse complement strand
CCTTGGGGCTAAATAGGTCGGCCGCGCCCTTCAGGCACAGCAGCTCGGCCACGCCCACTGCCTCGGCGCTGCGCAGCAGCGTGCCCAGGTTGCCAGGGTCCTGAATCGCGTCGAGCACAAGAATGATGCCGGGGGTTCCCGGCTCGACCTGCGGCCAGCGCGCCAGCGCCACCACGCCCTGCGGCTGCACCGTGTCGGCGTCGGCGGCCACGACCGCCGGAGTTGCGGGCTGTGCCCAGCGCTGGCCTTCGAGCTGCTGAAGCAGCGCGCGGCCGGCTTCGGTTTGCTCGGGCTGCTCGGGCGCGTAGAGCGCCAGCTCGGGCGGGCCGGCGTGGGCCAGCGCATCGGCGACCAGCCGCACCCCTTCAAGCACAAACAACCGCTCGCGGCGCCGATCCTTGCGGTCGGCGGCCAGCGAGCGGAAGTGTTTGACGTGGGGGTTCGCCAGGCTTTCGATCATCCCGCGCGCTGGATCTGCTCCACAACGCTGGCAAAGCCGGCCGGATCGCGCACGGCCATGTCGGCCAGCATCTTGCGATCGATATTGATACCGGCGAGCTTCATGCCGTTGATCAGGCGGCTGTACGAAATGCCATTCTGGCGGGCTGCCGCGTTGATGCGGATGATCCACAGGCGGCGGAAATCGCGCTTCTTGTTGCGGCGGTCGCGGTAGGCATACGACAGCGCCTTGAGCACCGTCTGCCGCGCGACGCGAATGCGCCGGCTGCGGCTACCCTGGTAGCCGGAAGCTTCTTTCAGCAGTTTGTTGTGGCGCTTGCGCACCATTACGCCACGTTTGACACGAGCCATGGTTTTGTATTCTCTTTCGTTACTTACGTGCCGTTTCGCAGATAACGCTCGACGGCGAACGGGTTACTGTGGCCTAGCGGCCGTGTTTTGCGCCATAGGGCAGCGCGTGCGTGAGTTTGCGCTTGTTGCCCTTGAACAGCGGTTTCAGCTTATCGAGCTGCTGCAGCAGGCGGCCGGCTTTGCGGCGGCGGAAGTGGCCCTTGCGCCCCTGCGACTGCACAAGCTTGCCGGTGCCAGTGAAGCGGAAGCGCTTCGCGGCGCCCTTGTGCGTTTTCATCTTCGGCATGAACTATTCCTCTTCGTCTGTATCGTCCGTGTCGTCGTCGATATCTTCGTCGTCGTCAAGGTCGTCGTCGGGCTCGGATGGCGCTGGCGCGGCTGGCGTACCAGCCCCCGGCGCCTGTGCTGCGCGCTGAGCCTGAGCGAGTTGCTTGTCGCGCTGGGCCTTGGCCTTGGCGTTCGGCGCCAGCAACAACGAGAGCGCGCGACCTTCCATCAGGGGTTTTTGCTCGACTGTCGCGACATCGCGCAGTTCTTCAGCCATCTGCTCGAGCATCTCGCGCCCGATATCGGGATGAAAGATCTCGCGACCGCGGAACCGCACCGTAAATTTGACTTTGTCGCCGCCAAGCAAGAACTTCCGCGCCTGCTTGGCCTTTACCTCAAGATCGTGATCATCGGTTTTTGGCTTCAGGCGGACTTCTTTAAGCTCGGCTTGTTTTTGATTCTTGCGCGCCTCGCGGTCCTTCTTGGTCTGCTCGTAGCGGAACTTTCCATAGTCCACAATACGGCATACCGGTGGAACTGCGTTTGGCGCAACTTCCATCAAATCCAGCCCGCGTTGCTCGGCTAGCATCAGCGCTTCACGCAGCGCGACAATCCCAAGCTGGGCGCCTTCTTCATCGATCAGGCGCACCTGCGGGGCACGAATGCGGTTATTTACGCGAAACCGATCTCTAATAGCGGGGCTCCTTCTGGTTACCTTGAAACACAACAAACGCGCCCGCCACCGGGTAGGGGGCGAGGGCAGGCCGTAGTATAGCATCCCGATGCTGTTTCGTCAACCTTTGCAGACTCGGGCGAAGAGTGCTAAAATCCCCCTTGACAAAATTTCAGCCATTGGGTAGTATAGTGGCGCTTAGCACTCTCCACCTGTGAGTGCTAAGCGCCGATAGTTTTCTGTGGCAAGCAAACACGCAAGCCTAAGGAGGTATAGCGAATGGCAGCCGATTTTCGCATTCGGCCGCTGGGCGACCGGGTTGTGGTCAAGCCAGCGGAGCGCGAGGAAAAGACCAAGGGCGGCATCTTCCTGCCCGACACCGCCAGCAAAGAGCGCCCCATGGAAGGCACCATCCTGGCCGTGGGTGAGGGCCGCCTGGACGACAATGGCAAGCGCGTGCCGATGAACGTGCAGAGTGGCGACAAGGTTCTGTTCGCCAAGTACAGCGGCACCGAGTACAAGATCGACGATGTCGAATACCTGATCCTTAGCGAAAAAGATATTCTGGGCATCATCCAGGAGTAGTCCGAGCTTAGGGGTCAGAAATCAGAATGGTGCGAACAGCGCTCTGACGACTGACGAACGACTTCTTTTGTATTAGGAGGAAATCTAAGGGATATGCCGAAGCAGCTACATTTCAACGAAGAGGCCCGGCGCGCGCTCAAGCGCGGCGTCGATGTCGTGGCCGATGCCGTCAAGACGACGCTTGGCCCGCGCGGCCGCAACGTCGCCATCGACAAGAAG
>LJCR01000874.1 GCA_001399705.1 Kouleothrix aurantiaca | reverse complement strand
GTATCAGTGCCTGCCAATATTGCCGAAGGATTTCGCAAGCAAAGCCGGCAGGATAAGGCGCGCTACATGAATATTGGCCAGGGCTCGCTCGAAGAATGCCGCTACTACCTCATTCTGGCGCGTGATCTTGGCTACGCCGACACCATCGCGCTTTCAGGCCGGCTCGAAGAAGTCAGCAAGCTGCTTACGGCCTATGTTGCTGCACTTCTGCGCGCTGACTCCTGAAATCTGGCTTCTGACTCCTCGCATTATTCTTCCCTCAGCTCGGCCTCAAGCAGCTCGCGGCGGTACATGGCTGCGTAGCGCCCGCCGGACTGCACCAGCGCCCGGTGCGCGCCCTGCTCCTCGATATGGCCCTCGTGCAGCACCACCACCTGGTCGGCATCCTTCACCGTCGCGATGCGCTGGGCGATGATGATGCTGGTGCGCTCCTGCATTACGTCGCGCAGGCCGGCCAGGATCTGGGCGGCGGTGTGCGTATCGACGCTGGAAAGCGCGTCGTCGAGCACCAGAATGGCCGGGTCGCGCAGCACAGCCCGCGCAATCGCGGGGCGCTGCTTCTGCCCGCCCGAAAGCGTCACGCCGCGCTCCCCGATCATGGTGTCGAGCCCATTCGGGAACTGGCTCAGGTCGTTGCTCAGGCGCGCCACCTCGGCGGCGCGGTCGACCTCTTGCTGCGTGGCGTCGGGCCGCCCAAAGGTGACGTTTTCGCGCAGCGGCACGCTGAACAGGAAGGTATCCTGCGGCACATAGCCAATCGCGCGGCGCAGATCGTCCAGCGGCAGCGTGCGAATGTCGCGCCCGTCGATCAGCACCTGGCCTTCGTCGGGGTCGCGCACGCGCGCCAGCAGGTTGACCAGCGTGGTTTTGCCAACGCCGGTCGCGCCAACAATCGCCAGCGACGAGCCGGCCGGCACGGTGAAGGAGATATGACGCAGCACCCAGTTCTGGGTGCGCTCCTTTGCGGCTGGCGCGGCTTTGCCGCCCGTCGCAAGCTGGTGCTCCGCTGTGAGCGTGTGATCGAAGCGGATGCCGACATCGCGGAACTCAATCGAGCCGCCGATGGTCACGTTCGGCTGCGCCTCGTCGGGCGTGCGGATGCTGGCGCGGCGGTTCAGCACCTCGGCAATGCGCCCCATCGAGGCGGAGGCCTGCTGGTAGAGGTTGACCGTCCAGCCCAGGTTGACCATCGGCCACGAGAGCAGCGCCAGGTAGGTGTTGAACAGCACCAGATCGCCAAGCGACATCGTACCGTTGGCCACAAAGCGCCCGCCCACCAGCAGCACAATCGCGCCGATCAGGCCCATCACCACCGCGAGCGCGGGCCACAGCAGACCGCTCAGCAGGACATAGCGCACATTCTGGGCGCGGTAGCGCTCGTTTTCGGCCAGGAAAGTGCGGATCTCGTCGTCTTCCTGCGCGTAGGCTTTGATAGTGCGGATGCCGCTGAAGTTCTCCTGCGCGCGCGTCGAAAGATCGCCAAACTGATCTTGCACGCCGCGGAAGATGCGCTGCATGCGCCCGCCAATCGCCACAAACAGGATAGTGATGATCGGCAGCAGCGCCAGCACGATCAGCGCCAGCGTGCCGTTGGTGAGAAACAGCAGCGAGCCGGCGATGCCGATAAACAGCGTCGCCGTCATCAGCGAGTTGACGCCGGGGCCAAGGAACTGCCGCACCGCCGAGAGGTCGTTCGTCACGCGGGTCATCAGGTCGCCGGTGTGGGCCTGGCCGTAGAAACCCTGGTCGAGCGTCAGCAGGCGGCGAAACAGCGCGCCGCGCATGTCGTATTCCACGCCATACGCCGAGCCAGCCACAAGCTGGCGCTGCCCGTAGCGGCACAGGCTGTCGGCAAAGGCCAGCGCGAGCATGATTCCGCCGGCGCGCAGCAGATCGCCCGCCACCACGCCACGCGAGTTCAGGTTGTCCACCGTCGTACGCAGAATCTGCGGGATGATCGCCGTGAGCAGCGCGGAGCCGGCCGCGCACAGCAAACCAAACAGCAGCCGATTGCGGTAGCGCGCTACGAACGGTAGAAGATGGCGCAAATGTTCCACAGCGAGGCACCTCCTTCGGTAGGATGCGTGAGGGACAGGGGGAAACGGCAAGAAGCGCGCCAGGATCTTTCGTGGCGCGGTGAAGCCTGGACAGTATAGCACCGCGGTTTCAGCGATGCCGTACAACTTTTGGCGGATGTTGGGACAGGCCGCAAGGACAGGTGGCGAGTGAACGAAGCAGTGTGCAGTAGGCAGTATGCACTCGGCACTAGACAGAGAAGCTGCCAACTGGCAACTGCAAAATGCTGACTCCTGACTCCTGAGTCCTGAAAAAGCTGTCACAGCAGCGCGCGGGTGTTCGTCTCCTTTCCGAGCGCGCAATTGTGCGCACCTGGAGGAAATGATGATGCAGCGGATAGTTGTGACAGGCGGAAACGGCGGGCTGGGGCGCGAGCTGGTGCAGCAGCTCGTGGCCGAGGGGCATGCGGTGCGGGTGATGAGCCGGCAGCCAGCACCGCATGCGAGCGCGCCATACGAGTGGGCGCAGGCCGACCTGCGCACT
>LJCR01000873.1 GCA_001399705.1 Kouleothrix aurantiaca | reverse complement strand
GCACAGCACGCGCGCCGCACGCGCGTCACACACGTCCAGTCTGGCAGCGAGCAAAGCTGGGCCGGCTGGGATGCTGCCCGCCTCGCCGTGCTGATTGCCGATGTTGCGGGCCTGTACACCGACGCGCCTGCACCCGCAGTTCCTGAGCCCGCTGCCCCGGAACCTGTTCTTCCGCTGGCACTCCCCGCCGTGGAAGCCGCTGAGCAACCGCTTCCCGAACGCCTCGCCGGGTTGCCATCACCGCCCGCGCCCGCGCTGCGCCTGGGGCGGCTGGAGTTTGCCGGCAGCCACTGGGTGCGCGACCTGATTTTTCCAGATGCCGCGCACCGAATGACCGCGTGGCGCACGCTCCACGCGCTGCACGCGGATCGGCTCATCTGGCACGCGCCTGTCGATGCGCGCAAGCTGCCCAGCACCGCGCGCGCCCAGCGCGCCATGCCGAGCGAGATTCAGCCATGCATCTACGGGCTGACCGCGGCGGGCCGCGACTGGCTTCGGGCCCAGGATGTCGAGCCGGACTCCGCCGTGCTCGACACATTCATCGTTCGTGACCACAAAGCCCCGGAGGTGAAAATAGCGCAGCTCGCGCACGACCTGCTGGTCGTGGACTGGTGCGTCTCGGTGATCGACCACGCCCGGCGCTGCCCACTCGTCAGCGGCATCCGCTGCCAGCTTGAGTACGTGAGCGCCCAGGACGAGCGCGGCCAGGCGTATCAGCGCTTTGACGCCCTTGTCGCGCTGACCTTTGATGTGACGCTGCCCGAGCGGCAGGCGCGCCCTGGCTGGCAGATCCCCTGGGAGGACCGCGTGCTGCCTGATGACGCCACGCGTCGCACGCTGCGCTTCGCGTGCGAGCTGGACCGCGGCACGGAGAAGCTGGCGACGCTGATGGAAAAGGCAGTCACGTACGCGCAGCTCACCCACGCCGGGCACTACGACCGGACGCTGGGCGGCCCCGTGCTGCCGGTGGTGGTGGCGCCGCCGGGGCGGCGCGGCGTGCAGATCGCGCGCGAGTGGGCCGACGGCTGGCCCTCTGGCGCGGGGGTCGTCAGCTCCTTCCAGAAGGCGCTGCATCCCCAGCATGGCGCGCTCTGGGGGGTGTATTACACCATGGCGGAAAACCCGGCGCGCCAGATCACGCTCCTCGCCGATCTCGGCGCGACGCTCGATGAGTGGCGCCGCCTGACCGCAAACTGGACGCCCGCGCTGCCTGCCCAGGGAGGACGGTGACGTCCTGATGAGACGCGAGCTGCGCCCAGGGAGGGCCATCCCGACGCCGTCAGGATGGCCCGCACGTTTCGGCCAATACATAACCAGGCGCGCTGAGCGCGCGATAGTCAGAGGTTCTATGACGACACTAATCCGACAGACACCCCAGCGCATTGTGGTATCCCAGGCGATCCTCCCGATGTCGGATCGAGAAACCGCGGTGCTGCGCGCGCTGGGCAGGATGGGCGTGCTGCACGCGCCGGTCCTGCACGCGCTCGTCTTTGCCGACGCGGCGCGCCGCTCGGTGCAGCGCTACACCAGTCGCCTGCTCCAGCGCAATCTGATCTGGCGCAGGGCGGGTTTTGCCCTCCCGACCGCGCGGCCCGACGGTCACACGCACCCGATCCGCACCCCCGATGTGTATGGGCTCACGGCCGACGGGAAAGCGGAGCTGGAGCGGCTTCAGCTTGAGCCGCAGGGCGGCGAGTTCGAGCGCCTGATCGGGCGCGATCGGCGCGCGCCGCTCCCCGCCGACGCGACGCTGGTCGCGGATATGCTGATCAGCTCCTGGTGCGCGTCAGTGATCGACGAGGCGCGGCGCGCGCCGATGCTCGTCGGCGTCACGTGCCAGGCCCGCCCGACGATTGTCGCCGGCGAGTTCCGCCAGGCGATCGGCGCGGTGCTCACCTTGATCTTCGACCCCCAGCAGCGGTCCTACATGAGGCCGGGCTGGCAGATCCCCTGGTTCGACGGCGAGACCGTGAAGGATCGGTACCGGGTCGTTCGCTTGGCACTGGAGGTTGATAACGGGCGCGCCGCATCCGCGGCCATCATCGAGCAGGCGCAGCTCTATACGCGTTTCAGCCAGGGCGGGGTCTATACCGCGGTGTTCGGCGGCGCGCCGCGCCCCGTCATCCTGGCGCCCCCCGGCGATCGCGGGCCCATCGTCGCCGCGGCGTGGGCCAGGGGCTGGCCTGAGACGCCGGCGATTCTGTCGTCGACCGCCCGCGTGCAGCACCCCCAGCACGGCGCGCTCTGGGGGACCTACTACACAGTCAAAGATACGCCGGCGCAGCAGACGACGCTGCTGGGCGGGCTGGTTCCATCGGTCGAACAGTGGGCGCAGATGACGGCTGGCTGGAGACCGGGAGCGCCGGCATGATTTTTTTGGCCGAGCGGCTGGCGCGATCGCGGCGCGACGATGGGCGCGATGCCGTGCGAGACCGGTGGCGCGAAGCGGACGCGATGGGGGCACAATGGGGGCACGACGGTGTTACCGTCAGGCGCGCCTGAGGCAGCCCAATGCAGGTGCGCCCGCCGACTTCTTCTCCCCTTGCGCTCGCTCGCAGCG
>LJCR01000872.1 GCA_001399705.1 Kouleothrix aurantiaca | reverse complement strand
GTCGAGCACCGAAAGAGGAATTCGTTTCATGATGGTTCTCCGTGGGAATGCCGACCTTCAGCATTCGCGGGGCATTATACACCCGCAGGCGGGAAGAAGGCGGGTAGCGAGGGAGCGGGCGAGCGCAGAGCGCAGAACGAGCCATTTACAGTTGGCAGTAAGCAGCCGACACTCTTCGCTACGCGCTGCCGCCACCCAGGGATGCCATAACTGGCATTTGCGCTACTCAGGGTATCACAGACTTTCTAGAATAAATGTTTGGTCGGTCGTCACGCGCTGCGCGCCACTCAGGATGCCATAACTGGCATTTGCGCTACTCAGGGTACCACAGACTTTCTAGAATAGATGTTTGGTCGGTCGTCGGTCGTCGGTCGTCGTTCTAATACCGCACCTGCCGCGCCAGCACCCACATCACCGCTGCCGCGAGGAACGCGCCGGCCGCAATGCTGCTGATGCCCGCCGTGAAGCTGCCGGTGGCCGCGACGATTGAGCCCGGGATGAGCGAGCCACCCACGCCGCCGAACAGCACCGCCAGGCCGTTGTACAGCCCTGTTCCTGAGCCAACCCGGTCGGCGGGGACAAGCCGCTGAACAATGGCATACTCCTGCGCGGTGTAGGCGCTCTGGAAGAAGACCGCCGTGGCGAACAGCGCCACCAGCGGCACAAGACCACTTGCGCCCACGGCCAGCAGCACCAGCACGCCCGCCACCAGAAAGGCCGTGCCATAGTGGCCCAGCCGGTCGTGCGCGAGGCCACCCAGCCATGCCGCCGAAGCCGCGCCGATCTGGTGCGCGCAGAAGATCCAGCCGAACACCGTGCCGACATGCTTGCGCCCAAACGTATCGGCCACCAGCGCAGTGGTTGGCGGCACCGTGGCGATGTAATCGAGCCCGAACAGCACGGCAAAGACCGTCAGCCCGGCGTAGCTGGTGACAAACGGAAGCAGCAGAAGCGACAGGCCGCGGAAGCTATAATACCACGCCAGCAGCTTGCGCGGGTTGAAGCGGTCGGTCAGCCAGCCCGAGAGGATCGTGCCAACAAAGTTCATCGCGCCCATGATCGCCAGCAGGCCGGCCGCAATTCCCGGCGAAATGCCGTGGTCGCCAACGTGTGGGATGAAATGCGTACCAATCAGGCCGTTCGAGGTTGCGCCGCAGATGAAAAACGTAATCGTCAGCAGCCAGAAGGCCGGCGTCACCAGCGCGCGGCGCATCACGCCCCGCTCCGCTTCTGCGGCGGGCGCGGACAACGCGCCAGGCTGGAGGGTAGTTGCACCATAAGGCTGCAAGCCCACATCGGCCGGACTGTTGCGCATCAGCAAGAGAACGGGGACGATCAGCACGGCGGCGGCGGCGGCCATCACCAGCGTGCTGGTGCGCCAGCCATACGCCCCGATCATCCAGACCAGCAGCGGGTAGAAAATCAGCTGGCCAGCTGATGTTGATGCGCCAAAAATGCCGGTGATCAGGCCGCGACGCGCCACAAACCAGCGGTTCGCCACCGCCGCGCCCAGCACCAGCGCCACAATGCCCGTGCCCACACCGCTCAGCGCGCCCCAGAAGAAGTTCAGCTGCCACATGCTCGTCATCCACGCGCTGGCGAGCATGCTGGCCACGATAACCAGCAGGCCCAGCAATATCACCATGCGTGGCCCGATCCGGTCGATCACCCAGCCGCTGAGCGGCGCGGTGAGCCCGTAGCACAGCAGGCCAATCGACACCGCCAGCGAGATCGCCCCGCGGCTCCAGCCCATATCGTGCTCCAGCGGCACCACCATTACGCCCGGCGCCGAGCGCACGCCCGCCGAGATGATCAGGGCCAGCGCGGTGATGGCAACCACCACCCAGCCGTAGTGCAGCCGCGAGCCAAACAGTTTCTGCACGGTCGTTCTCCACATTTCCAGAACTTATCCACATGAGGTGTGCAAAACCCGCATGAATCTTACATGCCGAGCCAGCGCAGCGCCCAGAAGGCCAGCAGCCCGCCAATGATTGTGAGCAGGACGTTGCCTGTGCGCCAGGCCACCAGCGCGCCAACAATGCCGGCCGGAAGGGCTGGGCCAAGCGCCAGCAGGCGCGCGCCGTTCTGCTCGCGCAGCAAGAGCGGCGGCAGAATAAGCGCGACAAACACGGCCGCCGGCACGTAGCCCAGCCAGCGCTGCAGCCAGGGCGCAAGCTCGCCGCGCAGCGCCAGCATGGCCGTGACGCGCGTGGCATAGGTTGCCAGCGCCATCCCCAGAATTGTCAGCCAGATCGTCATAACGCCTCGTTGGGAGTGTTGAATTTTGAGTGCTGAATGCTAAGTTTATTGTTAACAGGTTAGCAAGTTGCACGTTCGCAGGTTGAAGAAGGCAGTTGGCAGTTTGCAGCAAATGAGCGGGTGACAGGGTGAAAAGGTGAAAGGGTGACAAGATGACGACCACAAACCCTAAACCCAGTCATCAGGCCCAAGAACCTGCCAACCTGCAACCTTCAAACCTGAAACCCTCCGTGCCCCTGTGTCTGCAGGGTTGGCAGGTTCATTCTTTTTCCTTCCGCATATCGCGCCCACGCGTGAGCCAC
>LJCR01000871.1 GCA_001399705.1 Kouleothrix aurantiaca | reverse complement strand
ATTCCGACGCTGCCGAGCGCGACGCAGCTGCCGCGCAGCTTGCCGAAGCCGCCGAGCGCTGCCCGGCCGACACCAACCCGCTGCTGGCGGCGCGTTTGCACACCAGTTTGGGCGACCTGATCCAGGCCCACGCGCAGGATGCCGCCAGCCTCCAGCGCGCACTGGCGTGCTACGAGCGCGCCGCCACGCTGTTCGCCCGGCACGGCACGCCCGAAGACCTCGCGGCGGTGCAGATGAATCAGGGCAGCGCGTGGCAGGGCATGGGCAGCGACCTGCGCGGAACGCTGCTCAAGGCGATCAACTTCTACCACCAAGCGCTGCGCGTCTTCACGCTGGCGATGCACCCGGGCGAGTACGCGCTCATTCACAACAACCTCGCCGCTGCCTACCAGCGCCTGCCCATGGGCGGCGAGCAGGACGTTATGCGCCAGGCGCTGGCGGTCCAGTCGATGCAGGAAGCGCTCAAGGTCTACACCATCGAAGAATTCCCGCGCGAGTACGCGATGGTGCAGAACAACCTCGGCAACGCCTACCAGTACATGCCCTCGGGCGACCGCGTCGACAAGCTCGACCGCGCGATTGAGGCGTACCACGAGGCTTTGCGCGTGCGCAGCCGTTCGCGCGCGCCGGTGGAGTACGCCGTCACAATGAGCAACCTGGCGAACGCCTACGCCAACGTGCCCGCCGAGGAGCGCCAGCAGATGCTGGGACTGGCCGAACGCTGCTATGGCGAGGCGCACGAGATCTTTTCGGAACACCAGCTCGCCGACCATGCCGCCACTGTCGAGCAGGCGCTGGCGCAGGTGCGGCGCGACCTGGGGCGGCATGCCGTGCGCTAATTCCTGCCGCGCGCCGCTTCGATACGCGCTTGGCTACCACCTATAACCTGCTAACTTTCAACCTTCTAACCTGAAACACGAGAGGGAACCATGCAACTACTGATTGCTGGAATTGTTGGCTTGCTCGCCACGATTGTGGGCGGGGTGGCGGGCGGCTTGCTGATTGGCCGCAAAACATTGGGCGCCGACCTGGCCGCGACCCTGGGCGGCATGATGGGCCTGCCCAGCGGCGTCGTTGCCACCGTGCTGGTGCTGATCGTCGCGCTGCTGATGGGCGGGCGCTAGCCATCGGGTGCTATTCGACATAACTGTGCAATTCGACCTGCCAGAGGGAGCAAAGGAACCATGCGAGACCTGATCGAATTTTTGTGGTCGTCGACGACGCTGGCGCTGCGCGGCGCGCTGATCCAGGACATGTGGGGCACGGTATTGCGCGCCGCCGCCGCCACGCTGGCGGGCGCGGCGGTGGGCATTGCGCTGCTGTTTGCCAGCGCGCCGCTGTGGCTGGCGGTGCTGCTGGGCAGCCTGGTGGCGAGCGCACTCACGCCCTACCTGCTGCGGAATATCAAGATCGCTTGAGCGAGAGTCATCCACTTTTCGGGAATGCGTCGCTGGCATGACGAAAGGCGAAAGACGAACGACGAAGCCAATTTGGTCATTCGCCCCTCGTCCTTCGTCCCAGCAACCGGAAACGTATTTCGCAATGTTGTACTAGCCTTCCTGTCTTCGTGCCTTGGTGGTTAGGCGACATTCCTAAGCAGCGTTGCGAAGGCAGCAGATGGGAGCGACTATGGACTTCGAGCAGCTCGCGGAACAGGTCGATCGGCTCACTGAAGAGGTGTTGCGGATCGAGGACGAGGGCGCGCGCGAGTCGGCCATTCGCCTGAAAGAAGCCGTCGAGGCGATTCATCGCGAGGCGCTGGTGCAGATCGTGCGTCGCCTGAAAGAAGACGACGCCACGCTGGCGGCGCTGCGCGAGCTGGCGCGCGAGCCGGCCGTGCGTATGGTGCTGATGCTCCACGAGCTGATCAAGCCGCCGTTGGGCACGCGCGTGCAGCCCGCGCTCGACGAGGTGCGGCCCTACATCCACTCGCACGGCGGCGATGTCGAGCTGGTGGAGCTGGTCGACGGCACTGCGCGCTTGCGCCTTTCGGGCGCGTGCCAGGGCTGCCCCGGCTCGACCATGACGCTGCGCAACGGTGTGGAGCAGGCGCTGCGCCGGCACGCCCCAGAGCTGGTGGGCATCGAGCTGGTAGAAGAAGAACGCGCCGCCGGGGCGCTGATCGCGCTTGACGCGATCAGTGTGGCTGGTTCGGCTGCACGCCTGCCCGACCCGGCTGGCGGCTGGCGGCTGGCGATGCCGCTGGCGCAACTCAGCGCTGCGGGCGTGACGCGCGCCGAGATCGACGGCGTGGATGTGTTGCTGGCGCAGCCAAACGGCAAGCTGGTGTGCTACCGCAATGTCTGCGCGCACATGTCCATGCCACTCGACGCGGGCGAGGTGAGCAATGGCGTGCTGACCTGCCCGTGGCATGGCTTTCAGTACGACCTGGAAAGTGGTGAGTGCCTGACCGCGCCCGAAGTTCAGCTCGAACCGGTGCCGGTGCGCGCGCGCGCAGGCATTGTTGAGGTGCGCCTGGCAGGAGTTGCAAGCCTATGACACTGGCAGTGCAAATCTCACGCGCAGCCCATGCGGAAGCGGCGCTGCGCCCGGCCGATACGATCC
>LJCR01000870.1 GCA_001399705.1 Kouleothrix aurantiaca | reverse complement strand
GCCCCTGCCAGCACGGCAGGCTGGCGCAGCGCAAAAACAAGCTGACGGCGGCGGGTAGTAGATGGCGGAACAGATTCGGCAGCGACGACGGCCATACGATCCTATTCTGACTGGCTGCTCCCGGCGGCGTTTAGCGCACGCTGATGCGCGGATCGAGGAAGTTGTAGCCAATATCGACAAGTAAGTTCACCAGTGGGTACACCACCGCCGCCACCAGCGTCACGCCCATCACCGCCGGCAGATCGAGGCTGGTTACTGATGTGGTGGCGTAGCGCCCCAGGCCCGGCCAGCCAAAGATCGTTTCGGTCAGCACCGCGCCCGAGAGCAGGCTGCCGAACACAATGCCGATGGTGGTGAGCACCGGGATCATGGCGTTGCGCAGCGCGTGCCGCAGGATCACCACCCGGTCGCGCAGGCCCTTGGCCTGGGCGGTGCGCACATAATCCTGGCCCAGCACCTCCAGCATCGCCGAGCGCGTCATGCGCAGCACCACGGCAGTGGAAAAATAGCCCAGCGTGACGGCGGGCAGGATCAGATGGCGCAGGCTATTCTGGAAGATTGGCCAGTTGCCGGTCAGCACGCTATCCAGCGTATACATGCCGGTGATACGCTCCGGCGGGCGCAGCACAGCGTCGAGCCGCCCGGGGCCGGGCAGCCAGCGCAGCTTGCTATAGAACAGTGCCAGCATCAGCAGGCCAACAAAGAAGATCGGCAGCGAGCCGCCGACCAGCGCAAACACGCGCGCCGCGCCATCGGCCAGGCTGTTGCGGCGCAGCGCGGCAAGAATGCCGAGCGCGATGCCCAACACAACTGCGACGAGCATAGCCGCAAGCGAAAGCTCCATCGTGGCGGGGAAGAAATCGCGCAGGTCATCCGCCACCGGGCGGCGCGTGCGGATCGACTGGCCGAAATCGCCTTGCAGCAGGCGGCGCACATAGTTGAAATACTGCACCGGCGCGGGCTGATCGAGGCCAAGCTCTTTGCGGTAGGCTTGAATCTGGTCTTCGCGCGCGTTCTGCCCCAACGCCGAAGCAGCCGGGTCAACCGGCACAAGCTGCGACAGCGCAAAGGTGATGATCGAAACGCCCACCATCACAAACACAAGGCCGGCGAGGCGGCGCAGGATGAATCGAATCATAGTGTGACAAGATGACAAGATGACAAGGTGACAAGGAAACAAGAGTCATCTTGTCACCCTGTCACCCGGTCATCTTGTCACGACATTAGCTCTTGCCAATCGTCCAGAAGAAGATGCTCGGCATGGTGGCCGGGTCGTACTGGAAGCCAGTGATATTCTTGCGGACGCCAAAGGTCGTCACCGGCTGGAACAGCACGGCGTACGGGCCTTCGTGGAACAGCTTCTCCGTCATCTGCTTGTACAGCGCGGCGCGGGCGTCGGGCGTGGGCGCCAGCGAGGCATCCAGCGTCAGCTTGGCTACTTCATCCGACTGCCAGCCGTTGCGCCAGGCGATCGACTTGGCCGCATAGGTGGTGAACGGGTAGGCGTTCGTGTGCGGGTCGGGGTAGTCGGGGCCCCACGAGAGCATCACCATCTGCAGCTTCTGCGCGCGGTACTGGTTGAGCAGCTCGGATGACTGAAGCGACTGGATCTTGACCTTCAGGCCAGTTTTCTCGATGTCGCTCTGGATCTTGGCCGCCAGCACAGCGTTCTCGATACCGCCGGCCGAACCCGACGAGTAGACGGTCAGCGTGATCTCGGTGCCATCGGCCACGCCAGCCTTGGCCAGCAGCTCCTTGGCCTTGGCGGTATCCTGCTTGAACGGCGTTTCGCCTGTAAAGCCCAGGAAGCCGTCAGGGATGATTTCCTGCACGATCTTGCCGTTGCCGGCCAGCAGCGTGTTCAGCTCGTCGTAGTTGATTGCGTAGCGAATCGCCTCGCGCGCGTCGGGCTTATCAAACGGCGGGATCATGGCGTTCATGCCCATGTACTCAAGCTGCGTCTTGTTTGCCTTCACCAGCGAAACGTCGGCATTGCCTTCCAGCGCCTTGATCTGCTCGCTGCCAAGCTCCTGCACAATATCGGCGTCGCCGGTTTCAATCGCCGACTGGAGGTTGGCCTGCTCGGTGATGTTGCGCATAATCACGCGCTTGAACTTCGGCGCCTCGCCCCAGAAGTTCGGGTTCACGTCGAGCACGTTCTGGGTGTTGCGCTCCCAGGCCGACAGCACAGACGGGCCGCTGCCAGCCGAGTGGTCGTTCAGCCAGGTCGAGCCCATGTCGCTGCCGGCATTGGCCTCAACCAGCTTCTTCTCCACCACACCGGCGACACTGTTCGCCACCACCGTCAGGAAGACCTGCGGGCTGGTGGTCTTCGGCAGCTTCAGCTCAACCGTCTGCGCATCGACGGCCTTGAAGCTGTCTTTCGCCGCGCCGAAGTCGGTGAACAGGAACGCTGGCGACTTGTTCAGATCGACGATGCGGCCCCACGAATACACCACATCGTCGGCAGTAACCGGCGCGCCGCTGGCGAACTTGGCCTTTTCGTCCAGCGTAAACGTGATGGTCGAGCCATCGGCGGGTTCTTTGATGTCCCATTTCTTCGCCAGCAGT
>LJCR01000087.1 GCA_001399705.1 Kouleothrix aurantiaca | reverse complement strand
GGCGTAGCGTAACATCTTCATTACTTCACCAGCAGCAGAACCACAGGAATGATCAGCATCACGCACAGAAACGCACCCAGCGTCCGATTTGTGCGAATGATCAGCTCCTGTGTGCGCAGAATTGCGCGTTCGAACCCGCGATAGAACAACAACAGCACCAGCAGCGAGAGCACCGCCACGCTGATCATCTCAACCAGCACAATCGTAAAGGCGGCCGGCCCGCCATTGATCAACGCCGCCACCAGCGTGTCGATAAAGGTGGTGATATTCGCGCCCATGATGTAGGGCAGGGTATTTTCGCGCCGCACCAGGCCCTTCGCCGAGAGCGGCACCAGGATCGAGAGCGACACCGACACCGAGAGCGTCACCGAGGTAACGGCGCACCCAAGCAGGAACATGGCCATCGGGCGGTAGACCAGCCGCCCGATGCGCTGAAACGAGCTGCGCTCGGCGCTCATCTCGGGCAGCGCGCGGTCGAGCAGGTTGAAGGCCAGCAGCAGCGTGCCAATGCCCAGCGCAAACACGATCCAGCCCGGCAGCCCGACGCTTTTGATAAAATCGAGCAGCGGGTCGAACATTGCGTCGATGACCGAAGAAAGCGGCGTGCTGGCGCTCACCTGCATGCCCGCAAACACGCCCGACGTGAGCAGCCAGTAGCCCACCGCCAGCGCGGGCACGTAGATCGCCGCCGTGGTGAGCAGCGCCAGCACGCCAATCGAGATGCTGGCCGAGCGCTGGTGGCCGCGCAGGTAGTAGAGAAAGCCGACAAACAGCACAATAAACGACGCGCCCAGCCGCGAGCCGGTGATCATGGTGAAGGCCTGCATGTCGGTGATGGTGCCGGCGGCAAAGAAGGACACGGCGATCGCAGCCACGGGCGAGCCGCTCAGGAAGATGTAGGCCAGCAGCCAGCCAAAGCCAAGTGAGTTGGCCGCCGTGCTGACGTTCAGGTACGCCAGGATGGCGCGGCCATACTCGCGCGCGCCCTGCTTCAGCAGCTGCAGGGCCAGAATAAACACCAGCAGCCCCACCACCATCGCCAGCGCTTTAAACACCCAGCGCGGAATACCCGCGACGCGGCGCGACGCCGGCTCGGCGGCGACGGGCAGCTCGCTTTCGGGCTGTGTCATAGGGTTGCTCCTGTGCAGCGCGTGCAGCGCCGCCGTAATGTAGAGCGAGATTTATTACTTGGGCCCGGATACGGAACGCAGCCGCTCCAGCACCTCGGGCGGCCAGCGCGCCGGGCGGCCAGTGGCACGCGCCACCAGCACATGCTCGCTGCGCGCGCTCAGCAGCGGCGTGCCGCTTTCAGCCATGCGCAATGTATAGGCGAACACGATCTGGCGGCTGCGCAGCTCTGCCACTTCGGCGCGCACGATCACGCGGTCGTCGTAGCGGGCGGGGCTAAGGTAGCGCGCCTGCACATCGGTGAGCAGCACGAAGTAGCCCGCCGCCTCCAGATCGGCGTATGGCAGGCCCAGCGCGCGGAATAGCTCGGTGCGCCCTTCTTCCAGCCAGACAATATAGCTGGCGTGGTGCACCACGCCCATGGCGTCGGTTTCGGCGTAGCGCGCCCGCACAGTGATTTCGGTTGCGAGTGGTTCAGGCATAGGATTGACGAAGGACGAATGACGAACGACGACCAAATAGTTCACCACAGAGACACAGAGGCTTTGGAGTTGCAGGTTTGAACGTTTGAAGGTTGCAGGTTGTTCAGGCATAGACGAACGACGACCGTAAGATTTACCACAGAGACACAGAGGCACGGAGGTTTATAAATTTACGATTGCCTATTTGCGATTTACGATTGGAATGAGTGCTGGCTCTATCACCCTTTCACCCTTTCACCCCGTCATCTTGTCATCCCGCCGCCTGCCAGATCATGCCGTCTTCCTCAAGCACGAGCTGCGCCTGGCCCTGCTGCGCGAGGTAGCCCAGGTGCGCCGACACCGCCGACACAAAGATCGCATACTGCGGGATGGCGGCGAGCTGCAGGCCCAGCGCGGCACGCACCCGCCGCGCCACCGCCAGCAGGTCGCCGGGCTCGGCAAGCGCGGCGCGCACCGTAGCGCTGGCGTGCTCGATCGCGGACTGATTGACGGCCAGCAATTCCTCCAGCTGGTCGCGCGGGGTCAGGTCGCCGTGGCCGGGCAGGAAATACAGGTCGTTGCGCGCGGCCAGCCGCCCCAGGCTCGCCAGCTGCGCGCCAACATCCTGCGCGTAGGGGATGCCGTGCTTCTGCAGAATGGCCGGGCCGAAAAAGCCATCGGCGGCGAAGCAGACCCCATCGAAGGCCAGCCCGATCTGCCCGAGGCTGTGGCCCGGCAGCGCGATCACGTCGAGCGTGGTGCCCGCAATCGTGAGCTGCGCGCCCTCAATCAGGTGATCGACGGGCACGCCCTTGGCCATGAGCCACTTGTTTTGCAGCGCGGGAATCGGCTGCGCGCCCATACTCAGGTAGATCGGCTCCAGCAGCGGGTGCGCGATCAGCGCGGCTTCGAGCGGCGGGGCGTACACCGGCACGCCAGGAATGTTGCGCACCAGGAAGTCGTTCCCGCCAATATGGTCGGCGTGGTGGTGCGTGTTGACAATCGCGCGCAGCGGCAGCTTTGCCTCGTCGAGCGCCTTGCGAATGAGCCGCCCGGCGTCTTTGTCGAGGCCGGTGTCGATTGCGATTGCGCCGCCGTCAGCGGTTGCGACAAAACCCAGGTTGTTCGAGCCAGGGATGTAGAAGGTGCGCGCAGTAATCGGCTGCAGTAGGGCCATTCTTTTCCTCGCAGGTGCGCGGCAGGCGTGGCGCGCGGCGGCATGTTATTGCGTAAGCAAGCGATGCGGAAATAAAGGAAGAATTTCAGCACTACAATCGCTAAACCCTAATCCCCTATCCCCTGCGCTGAAAGCGCATTATACCGCAGGCTCGCCGAGCTGAAGCGTCAGGCGGGGCATGGCGGCCCAGTCGGCGCGGCCCTGCCCGCTTTCGATATCGGCGGGAATGCGGGCGCGCACGGCTGCGATATACGCGCACAGCGCCGCGACATCCAGCCCGCCGTGCGCAGGCGCGTAGGGCGCCAGCAGGGCTTCGGCGCTGGCGAGCGTGCGGCGCGGCCCGGTGATCAGGCCCAGGCGCAGCTGGTTCAGCGCATTGGCGAGCTGGATCAGGCCGCGCAGGAAATCCGATCGCTCGGCAAACCAGCACTGCTCAAAGGCCAGCAGCGCGTCGCGATATTCTTCGGCGTTGAAATGGGCGACGGCCTGCGCAAACTGTGCCTCGGCCGGGATACTGCTGGGAGCCATGCGGTGCCTGCTGCTCGCGCGCCGCTCTGGCGCGCCCGCGTATTTCTACTATGTTTGCGGCGGGGTGTCAAGCTCGTCGGCGCTTGGTGGCTGGAAGATCGCGTACCACTGGTGCATATACGTGGGGCTGATGTAGAAAGTGCCGGGCGGCAGGGCGGCGTTGCGCGCTCCCAGGCGGGCGAGCAACTCGGCCTTGGGCAGCACCAGCGCGTGCACCACGCACGCCGCGCCAAGCCGGGCCGCGCGGGCGCGAAAGTCGTCGCGCTCGGCACGCGCCCAGAAGCCGAAGTCGAGGATGACATTCGTTCCAAGCGCAAGCGCCCGTGCAGCGACACCCCACATCAGCGCCTCGACAGTAGTGTGCCGGGCGTCGTGCGCGGGGTCGGCCAGGTCGTTGCCGAACAGCGCGATGTGCCACTCGTCGGGCGTGAGGCGCAGGGCGTGGTGCTGCTGCTCAAGCTGGCGGGCGAGCGTGGTTTTGCCGGCGCAGGGCGGGCCGGAAATGATGATCAGCAATGGCGTCATGCGTGGCTTGCCTGTTGAGGCTGGCGCGCCAGCAGCAGCGCGATTGCGCACGATGCCATGATGCTCAGCGGGCTGTTCGCGCCGCTGGTGAGCACAATCGGCACGCGCGCGCCCAAATTCGGCACGGCGAAGTTGGTTTTGCCATCGCCGCCAAAGAAATTCCCGATCAGGCTATACAGCGCCGTGTACGGCCCCTGAATGAGTAAGATCTGGCCGTTGCACGGCAACCAGCCTTCCGGCACGGTGCTGCCTGCAAATGCGCGGATCTCGCCAATAAACTGGTCGCTCATCGTATGCTCCTGTGTTGCAATCGTCGGCTTAACAGGCACTAGGCCGCCTGGCTCGGCGGCACGCCCTGCAGGGCAATGCAGTAATTCACCACCTGAAAGGGCGACATGTTCTCGTGCGGCTGGTTGCTGCCGGTGCTGGCAATCGCGTTTGTGCTCATCGCGGCGTCGGGTGTTCGTTTGCTGTATGCCGCAAACGCATCCTGATTCGCCCACACGCCGTTGGCGGGGCTGTCGTCTTCGGCGTAGTTCATGCTGCCCTGCGGCATGTGGGTGTGGCTCGGCAGCTCGTTGATGGTCAGCGCGTGGCCTTCCTCGCCGCCGCTCGCCCCCTGCGCAACGCCCGCGCCAGCCTGCATGGGCATGCGGCCCTGCAGATCGGGCAGGGCAAAGGTAGTGGTGCCGTCGCCGCCGTAGCGTGTGCCCAGCACGCCGAACAGCGCCTCGTTGCCAGCAATCGCGAGAAGCTGGCCGTTGCACAGCGCCCAGCCCGCCGGGGCGAAGCCAAAGCCAAACGCGCGAAGCTCGCCTCCATACTGCTCGAAGAGCTCGACGCGGTCGGGCGAGGGGTAGGCGCCCGCAAGCGAGATAATGAAGTTGAGCACCAGAAATGGCGGCATGTTTTCGTGCGGGAAGCCATCGCCGCTGGGCGCAATTGCCGCCGGGTGCATTGAAGCGCTGGGGGAGCTGGCAGAAAACTGGCCCAGCGCCGAGGGCGCCCAGGTGCCCTGGTAGGGCTCGGACTGGTTGCCGACGGTATCGTCGGCCAGGGCGGCGTGGCTGTGCGCCGGCAGGTGTGCGGTTTGCAGCACAACCGCTTCTGCGCCGCCGCGCTCGCCCAGCGCGCGCGGCGAAAGGCCGCTTCCCTGGCCCATATGCACGGGGGCGCGCCCGCGCAGATCGGGCAGGGCAAAGCTGCTGGTTCCGTCGCCGCCGTAGGTGGTGCCGAGCAGCTGAAACAGCGCAGCGTTCGCGCTGATCGAGACGAGCGACCCATCGCACATGGCCCAGCCTGCGGGCGCAAACGAGCCGCCAAACACACGAATTTCGCCAAGATATGAATCGGGCATATCAGCTCCTCCTCTCTTTCCATTGCCGGGTATCCGGTGTACAATGCATGTGATTTCACTCAACCGATTGCTCTACATCCGATTGTGTTGCCACCACGCGCGTGGCCGCCTGTGCATGCAGGAAGCTGAACAACGCCTCAAGCGTGGCGAAGTGCTGCGGCACACTGGGCTGGCCTACCGGGATCAGCGTCGCGTGGAGCGGCGCGCCATCGTGTTCGCGCCACAGGCGCAGCAGGTAGGATTGGGCTGGCGGGCGAGACATCGTCGTGCTCCTGGGTGGTGGCTGTGTTCTGTGGCTACTCTAGCGCCGCGCCATTTGCGGATCATTAGCACACCATTAGCTGGCAGGCGCTAGGCAACTGATTTGTACGACACGATGCCAGGCCTCACTATTGAACTACTCGGTGCTGCGCGCATCACTGCCGATGAGCACACGCTCGATTTACGGGTGCGCAAAGAGCTGGCGCTGCTTGCGTACCTGGCGGTCGAGCAGCAGCGCCACCGCCGCGAAAGCCTGCTTGGCTTGCTCTGGCCAGACAGCCCCGAAGATATCGCCCGCAACAATCTGCGCGTGGTGCTGGCGGGTCTGCGCCGCGCACTCGGCCCGGCCGGCCAGGCCGCGCTGATCGCCGACCGGCAGTATGTTCAGCTTGCCCCTGGGCATACGCTCGACGTGGCGGCATTTCGCGGCGCGCTCGCAGCCGTTGCCAGGCACGCCCACCCCGCGCTCGAGCGCTGCGACACATGCGCCGAACGGCTGGCCGAAGCGGTCGCGCTCTACCGCGACGAGTTTCTCACCGGCTTCAGCCTGCCCGACAGCACCCTGTTTGAAGAATGGGCAGTTATTCAGCGCGAGCAGCTCCAGCAGCGCGCCAGCTTGCTCAAAGAAGTGCTGGATATTGGCCAGGCATTGCGCGCCGATCGCTCAATCGACGAAATGCTTGAGCAGATCGCGTTTAGCATCGCCGACACAACCGCCTTTCGCGAAGTTGTGATCAATATTGTCGACCGCGATCGGCCTGATACCATGCGCGTCGCCAGCGCGGCAGGCATTCCGCTGGAAGAAATCGAGCGCTTGAAACAAGGCCGCCTTCCACTCGCGGTTGTGCTGCGCTTCCTCGACCCACGCTTTCGGGTCGGGCGGAGCTTCTTTCTGCCATACGATGAGCTCAACGAGCTGATTGCAGATGTCGATATCAGCGACGTTTCGCTGACAACCATTACCGAACCGCGCGCTCAGGATGAATGGCAGCCCGGCGACGAGCTGTTCATTCCACTGTATAGCACGCGCGGTAACCTGCTCGGCCTGATTTCCGTCGACAACCCGTACGATCGGCAGCGCCCTAACCGGCGCACGGTCGAGGCGCTCGAGATTTACGCCCAGCAAGCCGCCAACGCGCTTGAAAACCTCGAACTGCTGAACGAGGCGCGCAGCCAGGCCGCCCAGATGACCGCGCTTGCACGCGCCAGCGCGGCCGCTGTGTCGACACTCGATCTCGACGATCTGCTGCAGCGCGTTTATGAAGAGGTCACAGCTTACCTGGGCGTGCTGCCCTTCTTCATCGTGCTTTCGTACGACAGCCAGCACAAAACCATGCGCTACGAGCTGTTCAACGAAGAAGGCAAGATCGTCCCCGCCTATCACCATACTACGGTTGCGCGCAGCGGCCTGACCGGCTGGATCATTGAGTCGGGCCAGATGCTGTATGTGCGCGACCTGCCGGCTGAACGCGCGACCCTGCCAACACAGCCCATTCGCCTGGGTTCTTCCGATGTGCGCTCGTGGTTGGGCATGCCCCTGCGCAACCAGGATCAGATTATTGGCGTGATGTGCGCGCAAAGCCTGAGGCCAAATGCCTTCAGTGAGCGCGATGTTCAGTTCCTCACCACGCTGGCAAACCAACTCGCGGTGTCGCTTGAAAAAGTACGGCTGTTTGACGAGCGCGAGCAGCGCCTGGCCGAGCTGGCAATCATCAACCGGATTGGCAACATCGTCAGCGCGACCCTCAACATCGAGGACATGCTGAATGGCGTGTACGATTGCCTGACCGATTTCTTGCCCCTTGATGCCTTTTTCGCAATGACCTACCGCAGCAGCGCCAACCTGCTGCAGGAAGGCCTGATGATCGACATCGGCATCCGCGAATTTCAGATTATTAACCAGCCACCCACCGAAAGTGGCCTGGTTGAAGGGATCGTCAAACACCGCGCGCCACTGCTCTTCACCGATCTGCGAGCCGAGCGCCCGAAGAACAGCGTCGCAACATTTTTCGGCAACACCCAGCAGCAATCGGCCTCCTGGCTGGGCGTGCCGCTCCTCGTGGGCGACGGCGATATTGTGGGCGTGCTGTCGGTGCAGAGCTACGAGCCCAACCGCTACGGCGAGCGCGAAATGGCCTTTCTCAGCACGGTCGCCAGCCAGCTTGCCCTGGGCGTACAGAATATTCGCCTGTTCACCGACCGCGAGCGGCGCATTGCCGAGCTTGACGCGATCAGCCAGATCGGCCGCGTTACCAGCTCGTCGCTGGATCTGCGGCCCATGGTGAGCGGCCTGCACACGG
>LJCR01000868.1 GCA_001399705.1 Kouleothrix aurantiaca | reverse complement strand
CCCCTAACCCCTCATCACTACATGTATTTGCGCAGCGTCTTGATGCTTTCCTCGACCAGCCAGGAATAGAATTCCTCCGAGAGCACGCCCGAGCCGTGGTCTTCGATGAACTTGAGCTGATCGGCGGTGAGCGTGGAATCGGCGGCGGCGAGCGCATTCTTGTACGGGTTGGCCGGCGTGCGGTCGATTGGCGGCACAAACTCAACCGTCAGCGAGCCGTCGTAGCCGATCTTCTTGCAGGTGTTCAGCAGGCGCTCCCAGTCGAGCGCGCCCTGCCCGCACGCCATACGGTTGTTGTCGGCCACATGCAGGTCGTAGAGCTTGGAGCCAGCGTTCTCAATCGCCTTGAACATGTTGGCGTCTTCCTGGTTCATGTGGTAGACATCCAGGCACACGCCGACGTCGGGCGCAACCTGCTCGGCCAGCAGCAGGGCCTGGTCGTGCCGGTTGAGGAAGTTCGTCTCAAAGCGGTTGAGCGGCTCCAGCGCCACGCGAATGCCTTCCTTGGTGGCGTGCGCGTGCACTTCCTTCAGCCCGTCAATCGCCCACTGCCATTCTTCCTCGGGCGAGGCCATTGCTTTCACTTTGCCCACTTCAGACGGCACAATGCTCATCAGCTGGCCATCCAGCTCCTTGACCATGGTGATGCAGTTTTTCAGGTACTCGACCGAGCTGGCACGCACAGCCGGGTCGGCGTGGATCAGGTCGCGGCCGGTAAACATCAGGCTGATCGAGCCGTAGCAGGTGATCCCGTTGTCCTTCAGCATCTGCGCTACGGCCTTGGTGCCGGGCGCGCCGGGCGACAGCTCGACGCTGTCGTAGCTGATCTCAATGCTGTCGTAGCCGTACTTTGCCAGGCGGCGGATGGTGGTTTCGAGCGGCTCTGCCCGCATCCAGTTGTGCATGGAGACTTGCATCGTTGCTCCTCCTTATGTGAAGTTTCGAGTGATGAATTGCGAATGAATTAAGCCACAGAGACACCGAGAGCACAGAGTACGAGAGCAATCTTGGTAGTATGTATGGCTTATTTAATCCGAAATCCGCTGTGGCGCGTGGTGCATATTCGCACTTACTCATCCTAATCTGGTGCTACAGGTCGGGGTTTTCCCACACTATCAGGCTCGCCTCGGCACCGTGTTCGGCGTCGTCGAGGTAGTGCCACAGAATGTCGCGCACCACAAAGCCGCTGCGCAACTGCGGCGTCAGCGTCGGGTCGGCCAGCTCGCCGCGCACGACCTTGTCGATATATTCTTCGATGCCCATCTGCTCGCGGTAGTCGTGGTAGCCCGAAAGCTGCCCGCCCGCCACCATGCCGCGCAAACCGAGCCGGCGGATCAGGTCTTTGCGGGCGTTGTAGAGCAGCTTCGAGATTTTGCGCCTGCGATACTCGGGATGCACGCTCATGTCGGCGCCATACAGCCACTCGCCCTGCGGATCGTGCGTGCTAAACGTCACGTTGCCGGTGATGCCCAGGAAGCTGTGCTGGGCAAAGGCCTGATCCTCGCGCACGCGCAGGGTGCTGCTCTGGCCCACTACCCGCTCGCCATCCAGTGCCACATGCTGCCCTTCGGGGAACACGCGCATCTGCGCCAGGAAATCGTCGGCGCTCATCCACGCGTCCGGGTCGAGCGTCGGGAAGCAGATCTTCTGGTGCTCGGCCAGCGCGGCGGCGTGCTCGGGCCGCGCATTGGTGATCGTTATGTCGCTCATTATTGCTCTGATCCATGTTTCAAACGTTCAATTTCAGCCCGCAGCCGCTCGATCTCCTGCTCGGCGCGCTGGCGTGCCGCTTCGAGCTCGGCCGGGCGCAGCAGTGCCTGCCCGCTTGCGCTGTCGGCAAGGCGCAGGCAGCTGCCCTCGCTCCACAGGCGCAGCCCCAGCTCCTGGCTGATCAGCGCGCCATCGGCGTCCTGATCGATTGGGGCGTATTCTTCGCCCAGCAGGCGGAAACCTTGCAGCGGCGGTTTGAGATATTCGGCCAGCGGGTCGAAGAGAAAATATTCCTGCACGCCCAGCATGGCATACAGGGCGCGCTTGTTGCCCTTATCTTCCAGGCGGGTCGCCCGCGAGCTGATCTCAAACACGGCGCAGGGCGCGCGCTTTTCTTCCCACAGCTTGTAGGTGCGGCGCAGCATATTTTCCACGCCTTTCACCACAAACACATCGGGCGAGATCACGGCGCCCGGGTTGCCTTTTTCGTAGTAGAACATCAGGTTGCCGCTCACGTACACCTTGGCTTCGGCCTGAAAGTGCAGGGTCAGCATCTCGATGATCTGCGCGATCTCGCGGCGATGCACGTCGGTTTCGCCCATAGGCTTGCCATCGCTTTCCGGGTATTCGATTCGCTGCCGGGATGGTGTGTCGATTGTGCTCATCGTTTGTGCCTCCGGGTAGGAACCATGCGCAGGCGCGCGGCATCGCTGCCTACCCAATCACCGCGCGCAGGCCGTCTTCCAGCACATCCAGCCCTTCCTGCAGCTGGTGGTCGCTGATTGTCAGCGGCATCAGCAGGCGCAGGCAGTTGGCGTACAGGCCGGCGCGCATGGTCAGCACACCGTGATCGGCGCAGTAT
>LJCR01000869.1 GCA_001399705.1 Kouleothrix aurantiaca | reverse complement strand
GGCAAGGAGCGCGCGCTGGCACGAATCGCTGCGGCTGAGGCCGCAATGCAGGGCTAGCGCACGAAGTAATACCACACAAGAAACCGAGGCACCAGGCCTCGGTTTCTTGTGTGCTGGCAAGGCAGCCTTCGAGCATCTGCCGCACGGATTGCTGCGTACTCTCTTCATCGGCCTGGCGCGATCCGTGCTATGCTACTGTATCCCTGGTCAATCAATTTGCTTGACCCCACGCTGGAAGGAGCGGTGTTCATGCCCCGTATTCGATCGGTAGCGACCGCGCTGCCACCCTATACCCTGCCGCAAGAGCAGATTCGCGACCTGGCGCGCGCGCATTTCGCGCCGGCATTTCCCGATATTGACCGCTATCTCACGGTGTTTCGCCACGCCCAGATCGATTCGCGTGCATTTGCTGCGCCGCTGGAGTGGTTTGCTATACCCCGCAGCTTCAAAGAATGCAACGACTTATTTATCGAGGTGGCCACTGGCCTGGGCGAGCAGGCCGCGCGCGCGGCTTTGGCTGCAGCCGGGCTGGAACCTGGCGACGTCGATCACCTGATCTGGGTGTCGACAACCGGCATGGCCGCACCCAGCCCCGACGCCACGCTGATCAATCGCCTGGGCATGGGACGCCACACGCGCCGCACCCCCGTCTGGGGCCTGGGCTGCGCCGGCGGCGTGGCCGGGCTGGCGCGCGCCACCGAGTATACGCGCGCTTTTCCCGATCAGCGCGTGCTGCTCATTTCGGCCGAGCTTTGCAGCGTGACCTTTCAGTGGAACGACCAGTCCAAGCGCAACCTGATCGCCTCGTCGCTGTTTGCCGACGGCGTGGCGGCCGTGCTGGTCGAGGGCGACCAAGCCGCTGGGGCAGATACCAGCCTGAGCATCCTCGGCACGCAAAGCACGCTCTGGCCCGACACCACCGAGATCATGGGCTGGGATATGGTCGACACCGGCATGCAGGTGGTGTTTTCGTCGCGCATTCCGCAGATCGTGCAGACATTAATGCGCGACAACGTGGCCGAGTTCCTGGCCGGGCATAATCTGACGATCGACGACATCGATCACTGGATTCTGCACCCGGGCGGGGCGAAAGTCATTAGTGCCTACGAGGGCGCGCTGGCGATCGACCGCGAGCGCCTGGACCACACCCGCGAGGTGCTGCGCCAGCACGGCAACATGTCGTCGGCCACCGTGTTTTTTGTGCTGGAAGAATTTCTGAAAGCGGGGACGCCCGCGCCCGGTGAGTTCGGCGTGCTGGCGGTGTTAGGGCCGGGCTTTAGCTGCGAGCTGGCGCTCGTGCGGGGGTAAGGAGTTTTGCGGGTTGAGTTTTGAGTTTACACACGGCACTCAAAACTCAACCCGCAATAATGAATCTTAATAAAACCGGTCGTTGAAATCCGAGCGCTGGTCGGATAAGGCCATGTCGAGCTGCGAGCGCGTGATCACGCCCATCTCGTAGGCGACCTGCCCAAACTGAAGGCGCGATCCATCGCGCTGCAGGCGCGACTGGCGCTCGGCAACGGCCAGCACCTGCTCGCGGCTCAGAATGCCACGCCGAATGAAATATTCGCCCAGGCGCGGCACGCTAACGCCATTGGCTGCCGGTGCGCCAAGCGCCTGCTCCTGCACTTCCTCGAAATCAATGCCATAGGTAATGCTGCCAAGAGTCAGCGTATCGCCGGGATTCAGGCGGCTCTGGCCGTTGATCGGCAGGCCATTCAGCGCCAGGCCCTGGCTGCCCTGCCCCATTGGCACCACAAACCAGCGCTCCAGCACCTGGCGAATCTCAATATGGCGCGGGTTGACCAGCCGATCGTGCAGCACAACATCATTGCTCGCCGCCGAACCCACGGTGCTGACGCGCCCGGTAAGGGTGTGCCGCTTGCCCGCGTGAGTGCCGGTAATTGCCCGCAGCACCAGTGCTTTTGCCATTTCGCCCTCCGTCGCGACCCCTACCCGGGGCTGCTCTACCCGATCGGCGCGTGACGATCGTGGGTGCAACCGGGGCGTAAGAACTTCCAACAGTTTGTTGGTGATAGTGCAGGGCATTCTATATCGGGCGCTTGCTATTTGTCAATAGAGATAAACAGATTGTTACGCGCTGCGTAGTAGTGTGGGCGAGAAAATGAGCGGACGACTGAGGGAACTTCAGGCAGCCAGCTGGCAAGCGCTGGACGATTCTGCCGCAGCGGAAGCACGCATCTGAAGCGCAGAGAACACCGAGGACACCGAGTTTTGATGACTATACTCGGTGTCCTCGGTGTTCTCTGTGGCCCGATTATCGGGGCACCACTAGTTGCCCGCGCCGCCGATCGGCACAATCCAGGTCGCTTCGCCAAATGGCATCTGCTTCAGCTTGATCGCCAGCGACTTGGCGTTGAGGTTAGCTGGCCGCGTGACCGTGGCAGTGCCACGGGCTTTGCTGCGTGGCGCAACGCTGATCTGCGGCGGCAGCGATTTGTCGTTGTCGATGGTATAGACGTTTTGCAGCGAGTCGCTCACGGCGATGTTTTCGGCGGTCAGCGGCAGCGCCACGCTTTCATCCTCCAGGTTGTTGCGCACGCTCCAGGTC
>LJCR01000867.1 GCA_001399705.1 Kouleothrix aurantiaca | reverse complement strand
GCGCGTGGATCGGCTGGTGGGCGCTGGCGGCGGGGCTGCCGTGCGCCATGAGCAGCAGGCCGGTGCGGTGCTGCGCGTACAGCGGCCGCCAGCTCGCGCCTTCTTCGATAGGGCGCAGCGCGGTGGGCAGGCCGATGTTGGGGTTTGCGGCAGTATAATCGGCTTCGAGCGCGCGCTTCTGCACCAAACGCCCGAGCGCGGGGTGATCGCCAAATGGCCGCCCGACGCGCAGTGTTAGATCAGGGTGGGTAATCTGCTCGGCCGCGACAAGGTGCGGCACATCGGTGCGTACGAACTTGCCGGGCACCAGGAAATACGGCTGCACCACAATATCGGTGATGTTGGCGGCGATGCAGCGGGCCAGCGCTTCTTGAAAGCTTGGCCGGCGGTAATTGAGGAATGCTGCCACAACAAGCGATGCAACGCCTGATTCCTGCGCGCGCTCGGCCAGGCGGATCATGGCGGCGCCGCCATTGGTGTGCAGGCTGCCATGCCCCAGCAGGATGACGCTGCGGGCTTCGTGCGCACGCACGGCGTAGGCGCTGGCGTTGGCGCGGCAAGAGTCGGATGAAGGCTGCATATATTTCAATCTGCTATTCAGCGCGCCAAACGCTGAACGCGTAACATCCTCGTGCGTGCGGGGATCGATGTATTGTACCATCAGTGCAATAGCTTTGCAACGGCTGGTAGATGAATGTGCACCTGGTGATCAATTCGCAGTGCGAACGGCTTTCTGCGATTTGGCGGAATTGACGCTCGGCGGGCCATCTCGTGCGAAATGCGGGTCGAAACAGCCCGCTTTGGCTGATACACTTTGAGCCAGCGGAACCGAGAACCGAGAGCGGCCGGCGACCAGATGAGAAAGGATTGTGTGCAGATGGATCACCCACTTGTGGAACAGCTCGTGTTCACGCGCAGCGAATTTCAGCGCGCGCTCGACGGATTGAGCGACGCCGACGCCCGCACGCGCGTGCAGCCGATGAACTGCATCAGCTGGAACGTTGGGCACCTGGCGTGGCAGGAACAGCGCTACTTCGTCACGTTTGCGCAGGGGCAAACGCCGCTGCCCGACCTGAATGTGCAGTTTGCGTTTGGCGCGCCCGGCTCGACGCCAGCGCTGGCAGACATGCAGGCCGCCTGGCAGACGGCGACTGCGGCGGCGGACGTGTGGCTCGCAACCGTCACAACTGAGCGCCTGCTGGAGCTCCATACCAGCCCGCAAGGTTGGTCGACCAGCTTTGGCAATTTGCTGCAGCGCGTGATCTACCACTACTGGTACCACACCGGCGAGAATATGGCGATCCGCCAGGCGCTGGGGCACACCGGGCTGCCAGAATTCGTTGGGAATATTGATGACGAAGCGCCGTACCGCGCTGATACGAGAGCGCGCCACGCGGTGTGATGCAACCCGGCCCGGGCGGCGAGCGTCCTATCAGGGAACTGAGCGCAAACCATGCTCTGAGAAGGGAGAAGACGAATGTATTGTCCCCGATGCGCCGCCCAAGTGGCCGGCACCGCCGCGCGCTGCCCCGAATGCGATCTTGACGTGCTTCCGATTGCTCACCTGCTACACGAGCCTACCCGTTCTGCGCGCGAGGAGCGCTGGCGCAAGCAGCGGCACGCCCTGGGCCTGCTGGCGATCATGTGTAGTTTGCTGGTGGGCTGCTTTATTCCAATCGGCATTGGCGTGTTTGGCGGCAGCGCATACGCTGGCTCGCTGATCTTGATTCTGGCGGGGGTCGCGGGCGCGCTGCTGTTCTGCGGCGCAATGTTGATTCTTGCGTCGGAAAACGCGATCCTGACATCGAATTCGCCCAGCGATACGCATTCTGCACCGGCAGGTACGCCGTTACTTGCTGATGGGGCGCTGCCCGGCGCAAGCTACGCCGAGCGGGCGCGGCACCCGGCGGATGGCTGAAGCAGAAAGAAAACGAACCATGGTTCACCAGCTCCGTATCTACGAAATTTTCGAGCAGAACAAGGCCGCGTTTCACGCCCGCTTCCGCGACCACGCTTCGCGGATCATGCAAACCTACGGCTTCAGTATCCTTGCCATGTGGGAAACGCGCACCGACGCACGCACCGAGTTTGTGTACCTGCTGGCCTGGCCCGACGAGGCCACGAAAACCGCCGCCTGGGCCGCGTTCATGGCCGATGAGGAGTGGAAAGAGGTTAAGCGCGTGACGAGTGCCGAGCACGGCGCGCTGGTGGGCGAGATCGAGGATCGCTTGCTGGTGCCGCTGCCGTACTCGCCGGCCAGTGTTTGAAAGAATCCACAGATGGCGCAGATTGCGCAGATTTACCCGCCCGCCTGATTTGCCTTGTGCATACGAAGCGCATCCTGAGTAGGCCGCAGGCCGTATCGAAGGGTGCGCTCACTCAACCTGATTTGCCTTGTGCATACGAAGCGCATCCTGAGTAGGCCGCAGGCCGTATCGAAGGGTGCGCTCACTCAACCTGCGTCATGTGTGGATGTGGTAGCTCGGGCGACGGAAGCCCAAGCGTCGCCTCCTGCCGCAGCGTATCGAACCAGGCCAGCCGCTCGCGCAGGCGCACGACCTCGCCAACCACCAGG
>LJCR01000866.1 GCA_001399705.1 Kouleothrix aurantiaca | reverse complement strand
GATCGAGATCGACAACCGCGAAAGCGCGCGCGACTCGGGCTCAAAGGCGGCGTAGGCTTTTTTGCCAATCGTCAGGTTGCAGACCATCGCCACCAGCGCGGCGGCCTGCGCGCCCGCCAGCGCCGCCACCGAGCCGCCGCCCGGCGTGGCGCTGCCGCTGGCCAGCGCGTCGAGGAAACCGCCCAGCGGGCTTTCGAGAAATGACTCGCTCATGCTTCTTTGCCTTTATTTTTCATCAAAAACGGTCGCCACCGCAACCTGAAATCCGGCCAGCAAAGCCGATGGCACAACGTCGCCGCGGCGATACTCGCCTTGCGGCTGATACGCCGCGCCCTGGAGCCGCAGCACGTTTATCTGCTCCATGCGCGGGTCCACAATCCAATATTCGGGAATACCGGCCTGCGCATATTCCTGGCGCTTGGTCACAATGTCGCGCTCGGGCGCATCGTCGCTCACCACTTCAACGACAAGATCAGCGCCATCGAAAAACGCCTCGTGCTCGCGGCTGCGATGTTCGGCCAGCATCACCACCAGGTCGGGCTCGCGAAATTTGCCTTCCCAGAGGCGTACACGCAAAGGGGCGCAGAGCACTGTTCCTAAGCTGTTGGCGGCCATAAACTCATAGATCAGGCGATACAAGAGCAGCACGATCTTCTGGTGGCGGTGCGTTGGCATAGGCAGCACCTCGACATAGCCATCCGACAGCTCGACAAGATGGTTGGTGTGCTCGGTGAGGTTGAGGTAGTCGCTTTCCGACCAGCGACCCTGCACCGGAAAAAGGTGTGCGACTTCCCAGCTTGGCGCAAGAAATCCACGCGATGGTTCGGTTGTTGTCGCCATAACAGGCCTCCTGCCCGCGCTACTCACCCGAGCGCAGCGCCGCCGCAACGTCATCGCGCGCCACGCTGCGCTGCTCGCCGCTGCGCAGGTTTTTCACCACCACCTCGCCACGCGCCAGGTCGTCGGGGCCAAGCACGAGCGCGAACGGAATGCCGCGCTGGTCGGCATACTTGAACTGCTTGCCGAGCTTGTCGCCTGCGTCGAGCGCGGTTTCGACCTTGAAGCCAGCCGCGCGCAGATCGCGCGCCAGCGCCAGGCTGGCCGGGGCGCGCTCGCGGTCGAACAGCGTCACAAAGACCTGCGCGACGGTGCGGCTGGCCGGGCCCATGCCCAGCTCTTCCATCAGGTCGTGCAGGCGCTCGATGCCAAACGCCAGCCCGACGGTCGGGATAGGCCGGCCGGCAAACGCGCCCACCAGCTCGTCGTAGCGCCCGCCGCCCAGCAGCGAGCCCATTGGCGGCGACTCGAGCACGCTTTCGAACACCACGCCGGTGTAGTAGGACAGGCCTCGCGCCAGCTGCGGCGAGACGGCGTAGGTGTTGGCCGGCACGCCCAGCTCGGGCAGGTAGGCCAGAATGGCGCGCAGATTTTCCAGCGCGCCTTGCGCCCGCTCGTCGCCAGATAAGCGCTCGGAAAGCTCTGCCAGCACGTCGCTGGGCGCGCCATTGAGCAGCACCATCTCAAGAATGCGCGCGGCTGCATCGGCGGCGACGCCACTTTTCAGCAGCTCTTCGCGCACGCCGTCGGGCCCGATCTTGTCGAGCTTGTCGATGGCGCGGTACACCCCGCCGGCCGCCGCCTCATCCAGGCCCGAGGCGCGCGCCACGCCAGCGAGAATTTGCCGGTGGTTGATCTGCGTGGTGAAGCCGCTGAAGCCCAGCGCCTGCAACGACTCGGTCAGCACCGCGATGATCTCGGCGTCGGCGATTGGCGAGGCCGAGCCAATGATGTCGATGTCGGCCTGCCAGAACTCGCGGTAGCGCCCGCGCTGCTGGCGCTCGCCACGGTACGACTGACCGATCGCATAGCGCCGCCACGGAAACACCAGCTGCCCCTGGTACTGCGCAATCACGCGCGCCAGCGGCACCGTCTGGTCGTAGCGCAGGGCAACCTTGTCGCCACCCGCCGTCTCGAAGTGGTAGATCAGCTTTTCCTCATCGCCGATCTTGCCCTCGAGCGTGCGCGCATATTCGATAATCGGCGTCTGGAGCGGCTCGAAGCCATGGCGCTCGAACACGCTGCTCAGCGTCGCGATGATATGCTGGCGCAGGATCATCGCCGCCGGTAGGTGATCGCGCATCCCCTTGAAATTTTGTGGCTTGTTGCTCATACCGCTCCTCCATAGCTGCTGGAATGTGCCAGCTATGATACCATACGTCGTTCGCAGTATGGTCGGCCAAATGGCGGGTGCAGTGCGGCGCGTATCTGGTATACTGGCGGTAGCGTGACGAATTGCCAGCGCCGGCAAGTCAGCGAAATGCGCACGATCGCGGCATTCGTCCGATCGTTTCGCCGCCCACTGCATATGAGGCACGCCATGCACCTGAAAGACCACGGAGTTCGCGCGCCGCTCGATCTGTTCCACCGCACCTACCACTCGCTTCTGCGCAGCAGCGGCGAGATACAGATTCAAGCCCTGGTTGAACAATACGCGGCCTTCGAGCCAAGCCTGCACCACCAGCTGCGCCAGCCCGCGCCCGACCCCGCCGCGCTGGACGACAACCTGCGCGATCTGAGCGCAGT
>LJCR01000864.1 GCA_001399705.1 Kouleothrix aurantiaca | reverse complement strand
GCCAAGCACCATGCCGAGCAGCAAGAGGTTCCAGATATGGTCGGCGCTGTAGCCGCGCCGCTCGGCGCGCCGGGCCGAAATCCAGCCGGCCAGCATTGCGCCGCCGACGATCAGCACGCCATACCAGCGCACCGCAATCGGGATGCCGAACAGGCTGGTGTTGATCAGAAAGGGATCGCCTGGGGGATGGAGTGGAAACATACGTTTGTTCCTTAGCTTATGGACATGCCGCCGTATTGTACGCCCCGCTTCCGGTGATGTCAAAGCTGCGGGCAGGCGTGGTACAATACGCGCCGGGGCGTGCGAATATGCCGCCAGAGCTAGGAAACAGGCAGGCAAGCGGCGTGACGGCATACCAGAATTACGCTCCCTACTACGATGCCACCGGGCAGATCCGCTTTGCGGTGCTGATGGCCCACTATGTGCGCGATGTGCTGGTGCGTCACCCGGCACCTGGCCGGCGTATGCTTGATCTGGCCTGCGGTACGGGCACGCTGGCGCTGCTGTTTGCCGACGAAGGCTGGGCTGCTGTTGGGCTGGATGCCTCGCCGGCGACGCTGGCGCAGGCGCGCGCCAAGGCCGCAAACCTCGATACAGTGGGCAGCGTGGCGTTTGTGCAGGGCGATATGCGCCAGCCCGGCGCGGCGCTTGCTGGCATATCGAACGCGCGGCCCGGCTCGTTCGACCTGGCGACGTGCGTGTACGATAGCCTGAACTACCTGCTTGATGAGCGCGAGCTGGCGGCCTGCTTTGCCGGAATTGCCGAAGCGCTCGCGCCCGGTGGCGTAGCCTTGCTGGATATGAACACGCACCATTTTCTTGAGCACGACTGGCTGCCGAGCGAGGTTCTTGAGCTGCCAGGCTTTGTGCAGGTCTCGCAGAGCCATTTCGACCCGGCGACGGCCTGCTCGACCATGGTGCTGACGGGCTTCAGCGGCGACGATGCGCAGGGCTACCAGCGCTTCGACGAAACGCATGTCGAACGCGCATACCCGCCTGAGCTGGTGGCGGAACTGCTGGCGGCGGCGGGCTTGCTGGTCGAGGCAACCTACGATTGCTTCACCTTCCAGCCGCTGAGCGAGCGCGCGCAGCGTATCGCGTGGGTGGTACGCAAGCCGGCGAACTGAAATCGAAACGCACGACCATGCTTCTAACGATAGATATTGGCAACACAAACATCAAAATTGGCGTCTACCAGGGCGACGAGCTGCTGGCGCACTGGCGCATGGCCACCGAGCGGCTGAAGCTGGCCGACGAGTACGCCGTGATGATTTACAACCTGTTCGCGCTGGGCGGGCTTGATGTGAAGCAGGTGCAAGGCTGCGCGATCTCGTGCGTGGTGCCGCCGCTGACGAACCAGTTCCGCGTGCTGAGCCGCAATTACCTTGGCGTCGAGCCGGTGATCATTGGGCCGGGCGTGGCGAGCGGGCTGCGCTACGAGATCGATACGCCCGACCAGCTTGGCGCCGACCGGGTGGCGAACTCGCTGGCGGCCTTTCGCCGCTATGGCGGGCCGGTTATCGCCATCGCGTTTGGCACAGCCACGGCGTTTGATGTCATCACCGAGGCAGGCGTGTACATCGGCGGGGCAATTGCGCCCGGCATTGGCATTTCGGCCGACGCGCTGTTCCGCCTTGCCGCGCGGCTTTATCAGGTCGAGCTGGCGCGCCCGCCGCAGGTGATTGGCAAAAACACGGTACACTATATGCAATCGGGCCTGATTCTTGGCTATGCTGGCCTGGTTGAAGGCCTGGTGCGGCGCATGCAGGCCGAGCTTGGCGCGCCATGTACCGTTGTCGCCACGGGTGGACTGGCCGAGGTGATTGCGGGCGAAACCGACGCGATTACCGTTGTCGAGCCGTACCTGACGCTGGAAGGCCTGAAGATGATCTATGACATGAATCGCCCGGCGTGAACCGCGCCGGCACCATACGGTAAGGATGAAACCGTGTCTGTTTTACCGCCAATTGAGCAAAAAGCCGCCTACGTCGAGCGCATGTTTGCGCGCATCGCGCCCGGCTACGACCGGATGAACCGCGTGATGACCATGGGTATGGACCGTGGCTGGCGCGACTATGCCGTCAACCTGATTGCGCCGCCGGCCACTGGCCGCGCGCTCGACGTTGGCACCGGCACCGGCGATTTCCTGCCGAACCTGGCCGCGTGGATGCCGGAAGGATTCGCCGTGGGCCTGGATTTCACCGTGCCAATGATGCAGGCTGGCCTGCCCAAGCTCGACCTTGCCGAGGGGCGGGCGGGCTTCGTGGGCGGCGACGCGCTGAGCCTGCCATTCACCGACAGTTCGTTTGATGCGATCACCACTGGCGTTACCAGGCGTAATGTGGTGGATATTGGGCAGGCGTTCCGTGGGATGGCGCGCGTGGCGCGGCCGGGCTGCGTTCTGGCCTGCCTGGAAGTGGCGCGGCCGCGCAACCCGCTCCTGCGCCTCGGCCACCGAGGGCGCGAAGGGCTTTTCGACCAGCACGTGCTTGCCAGCCGCCAGCGCGGCGCGTGCCACCGGCACATGGCCCGGCAGCGCCGTCGTCACCAGCACGGCCTCGGCGTCGGTGGCGGCCAGCGCGGCGCC